>NZ_BMPP01000037.1 GCF_014647655.1 Deinococcus malanensis | reverse complement strand
CCGCAGGCATCTCCATCGGTGCCCGCTGAACCCAGCGCGGTGAACTGACACCTACACCTGTGAACTGACCGTGCCCCGGGAGCCTCTGGCTTCCCGGGGCCCACGCTGGTGTCGCACCCCACCGTGACCCGACACCCAAAGGCATCAACGCCAGCAAGCCGCACGCTGATGGCGACCGTTGCTGCGATTGACCCTCGTGTCCATCCACCGCGCCCAGGCAGTTTGCGGTTCCTGCCTGATGGCTGAGAGGTCCTACCCTTGCCCGCGGACCTTGATAGCAGCAGTTTCTATCCCGGCAGGCCACGCACCTATAGCGCCCTGAACACTGCAAGATCTAAAGAGCGTTTTGAAAGGTCACCAAGGTGATTTTGCACGCCCTGGTGCGGACGTAGGCTGGTGAATGACGCGCCGCGCCTATACCAGCGACCTGACCGATGAGGAATGGGCTGTCCTGGAGCCTCTTCTCCCGCGACCCGAGCATGCGGGACGACCACGCATCTGGCCCCTGCGAGATATCCTGGACGGTATTTTCTACATCCTGCGTGGTGGCAACGCCTGGCGGCTGATGCCGCATGACCTTCCACCCTGGCAGACCGTGTACGGGTACCACCGCGCCTGGCGCCTGACCGGCACCTGGGAGCGGCTGCACCCCCTCCTGCGCGAGCAGGTTCGAACTCAACGTGGTCGCGATCCAACCCCCAGTGCCGCGATCATTGACAGTCAATCGGTGCGGACCACCGAGGCCGGTGGTCCCAGAGGCTACGACGGAGGGAAGAAGATCAGTGGGCATAGGCGGCATCTGCCGGTCGACACGTTAAGCCTGGTGATGGGTGTGGTGGTGCACGAAGCGCATATTCAAGACCGCGCCGGCGCGGTCTGCCTGTTCGAAAAGGTACGCAATGTGTTTCCTCGCATGCAGCACGTGTGGGCAGATGCTGGATACTCTGGAAAGTTAATCCCAGCGGTCAAGCAGGTGACGGGCTGGACGCTGGAGGTCGTCAAACATCCCTGGGCAGGCCACGGGTGGACCTGGGCGCGGAAGGATCGACCCCCGCCGCCTAGTGAGATCCCAGAGGGCTTTGTGGTGCTGAAGCGGCGGTGGGTCGTCGAGCGGACCTTTGCCTGGCTGGGCAAGTCAAGGCGGATGAGCCGGGACTTCGAAGCCTTGCCTGAAACCTCCGAAAACCTTGTCTACGAAGTCATGATCCGCTTGATGGTCCGTCGCCTGGCTGCCACATGATGGCGCAGCGCTTCCCTTTCAAAACGCTCTTTAACTCGACCGTCGAATCACGGAGCGAATTCTCTCAGGGAAAAAGGTACAATCTGGTCCTTACCACACGACAGACAGAGTGACGATGCCCACTCACCTGCTGCCCTCGTGGTTGGCGAGCCTGGCCAGACGGCAACTCAGGTCGTTCCACTGCTCTTGAGCATCCGATATTCAGCCCGACGGCTGATACCAACTGTCGCGCACATCGGTCAAGCTGAATCCAGCCACCCTGCCACCACCTCGCCCCTCTCCCTGTAGCCAGAGGTCTGTCCCATGCCCGCACGCCACCATGTCCTGTTCAACACTGCCCTGACCCTCATCCTCGCTGCGTGTGGCCAGTCACACGTGGATTCGGCTGCCGTGGCTGACCCTTACGCGAACGGTGTCAGGTACCCGTGGACATACGCGGCCGCCGAGGGCCGACTCACGACCCTGAGCCTGACCCCGGGCGAGAACAATTTGTCCTCCGACCATATCCTTTCGGCCACCAACAGTTGGGGACCGCTGGAGATGAACCGTAGCAACGGAACGCAGGTGGCCGGCGACGGAAAAATGCTGTCCATCAATGGGAAGACGTACATGCGGGGGTACGGCACGCATGCGGGCAGCGAACTGCGTTTCAGCCTGAAAGGAACGGGAGCGGCGTGTACCCGCTTCACGGCGGACGTGGGCGTGGATGATGAGGTGGGCAAGCGCGGCAAGGTGGTGTTCCAGGTGTTTCTGGACGGCACCAAGACGTATGACAGCGGCGTGATGAAAGGCAAGGACCCGGCCAGACTGGTGGACCTGGACATCACTGGGAAACAGGAACTGCGACTGGTGGTGACGGATGGGGGCAACGGCATCCAGTTCGATCACGCCAACTGGGCCCAGCCTAAGGTCGTCTGCCACGCCACCACGCCCGCAACCACGCCCTCAATCGTGCAGATGAGCCTGGACCCGCAGGAACTGACCATGTTCCACAAACACAGCGCGCAGGTGCGGGCCACCTTCTCGTCCACCGTGAACCTGGGCAGCCCGCTGGATCTGCGGTTGGAACCGGCTGAACCGGGGCGCGGTCTCACGCTGCAGCTGATCACCACGCGGGTGGACTTCAGTAGTCCCGGAACAGAGACCCGCGATATCACCATCGCGGCGCCTAACGCGCTGTCAAACAACCCAGCAGACAGTCTGGCCCCGTACCGCCTGATCGCCAGTCGCAACGGTCAGGATGTGGCGAGCGCGCTGGTCACCATAGATGTACGAGCCCTGAACGTAAAGACGTACATCGAGCCGACTTCGATAAGCGGCCGGGCCGGTGAGACCAGGCGAGTGACGGTGGTCGTGACGGTTGACCCACCCATAGACGGCCCCGTGCCCCTCCAACTTGTCTTCGCGCCGCAAGGTGAAACGTCGATCCACTTTGCTGAGATCATCAACGTCAGTCCCAGCAGGGGTGACGGTGGGAAGATGATGGCTGACATGGACATTCGGTTTTTCGATAATCCCGCGGTGCCTGATTTCGCCCTTTCCGGAACCTTCAACGTGCAGGTGAGTGTGGGCGACATCGTGTCGTACCGCACGCCCGGCTACGGAACACGGGCCGCGCCAATTGAACTGAAACTCATTCGCTGATTTCTTCGGCGCTACACAGTCCATGAAATTGCCTGCATCTCCCTTAAAGATGGCATGAGGTCGCGGCTTGTGATCCGGCCGCGAAGGGTTCAGATGCTGACTGAGGATGCTCCGGTTTGGAGTACGTCCTGCCCGTCACCCGCAGCAAGTGACGGTCCTGGTTGGCCACTGTGCTGGCCAGCAGGCCCAATGGTCAGGATCGGAGGTGGGCTCTGCTGAGCCTCTGGCGACAGAGGCGCACAGGAAAATGGCAGATGAGTTCTGCTGCTACAGGTGGCGGAATGCTCCCAGGAGACCCTTGAAGTGACGTTCGTCGAGGCTTCCCCATACAACCGGGCGGGAAGGCTCTGGCGCTCCGGAGTCGCTCAAGGGAGGGGCTTTCCCGCTATGGTCACTGCTGCAGACCGGACCGGTACTTCCTGGCAAAGGCAGGTGCCCCTCTTTAACTGTGCTGCTGCAGAAGAGCACACCGACTCACGTCAAAGGGGTCACAGCCGGCGCCATGACGTCAGGGCTTGCTCGGGTCGTCGTGACTATGTTGAAGGCGGTCTATGACCTTGTCCTTGAGGGGATCAGAGGGATCTGTCGCGTGGTCAAGCGGGAGTTCGCTGTCCTGCTTCCAGTCCTTTCCGGTGCCTGGGTAGGCTTGCCGGGCTCTGGAATTCAGCTTCTGGACGACACCCTTCGCCGCGTCCGCGGCTCGGGTCAGGTTGTCCCGGGCGCCCGGGGGGAGCCGGTGTGCGAGGTCGCCGACCTGCTGCCGTACGGAAGGATTGTAGCGGTACAGGACGTACGCGGCACCCGTCAGGAGGAGAAGGCTCCAGGACATACTGCCGGAAGACTGGCTGGACTTCAGATGGTCAGTCTCTTTGTGCAGAGCCGTAAGCTGGAGTCCCTGTTCCTTCGCGAAAGCAAGAATTTGAGCCTGCTGTTCCTGAAGGGTGACGGCCTGGGTTGGCGATTGCTCTACATTCATTGGTCCCCTCATTCAAATGTCATTCATGGTCCGCATGGTGGAGTGATCCCGACTGGTCTCATTGATTGTGAAGTACCCAGCGATGAAACGAGTTTTTCGTGAATGAATCGGCAATATCTATGTGTGAGGAATGCAGCCCCGGCTCCCTGGAGGCGAAGAAGTTACGAGACGGCTCGCGAATCTTAGGGTGCTTGAACAGCCAGCATGAGGGCAGGAAAAAGTATGGCCGCGATTGTCAGTCGTAAGTTGGGTGCTGCCGCCCCGTGGCTGCCTCGTACCAGGGCTTCCTCATGGGCACGTCTGGGCCGGACCAGATCCGGGTAGCGGAAGTGGGGGGTTGGTGACGCCGCAGCATGGTCTGGCGTACTGAATAGCTGTCCCGTTGTCTGACCAACGGACTGCTCAGGCAACGGTAATCGAGACCCAATTCCATCGGCACCATGATTACTGCGCAACGGGTCTTCATAACCTTCAGGCTGGCTTTATCTACCCTGATCGCTTACAACAAAGACACATTCTGCTGACCTGTCGATGTCCTGCCTGATCTGAGAGGGACTGCTGACCATTCGCGTTCTCAGGAGACCCTGGGCCGACTTCCTGAGCGACCAGACGCACTGGTCAGGGGTTGCTTACGGCCAGCCGCATCCTGCGTGGCGCCGGATCCTTGTGCTTAAGGGAGGAGCCATGCGCACCCCATTTAAGAATCTGGCTGTCGCTGCGTTCCTGGGCCTGCTGCCGGCTTCCTGCTCGAGTACCCCGGACCCCACCACTTCTACAGTCCTGGCCCCTAACCTCAATGCAGCCGCAAAGCCCCTTAGCCGCACGGTTTCAGGAAGCTGGCGCGACGACTTTACTACCCTGAACACCACTCGCTGGTGGGTCTCGAACGGCGGATGGACCCCGTTCTGGGCCAAAGATGGTCTGAGTGGCAGTTGGAACCCGGGCAACGTCACCGTGGTGGGTGGCTATCTGATCATGAAATTGAAGGTTGACGCTGGCCGCCGGGCCAGTGCTGCAGAACTCGGTACTGTTGCCAGATACGGCTACGGCATCTATGAAGCGCGACTGCGTGCTGCCAGCAGCAGCGCCCGCCCTACCGTCCGCGGGACCGGAGCCAGCGGCAACATCACCGGATTTTTCAGCTTTGTCAACGATTCGCAAACGGAAATCGACCATGAAATCGAGGGGCACAACCGCACGACCGACTGGATGGGCACCTGGCAAACGACTGGGCGTCATGACTACGGCGCGGGTGGTACGGGGACGGATCTGTCGCAGGATTTCCATATCTACCGCTGGAATTGGACACCGACGAAGGTGGACTTCTATATCGACGGCGTGCTGAAGCGCAGGATCACGAGTGTCGTACCGACCAGAGAAGCTCACCTGATGTTCAACCTGTGGCCGACGAACACAACCCTCTGGGGTGGGAAGAGCACGCCCGGTACGCAGTACATGCTGGTGGATTACGTCAGCTTCACGCCGGGCCACTGATTTCAGGTGCCAGTGTCAGGAACATCACTTCACTCTGACCGGGCCGATCGAGTCGGTTTTACCGAGCAGGTGGCAGAACGGAGGCGCCGAGAGCCTGTTTTCTTGGTGGCGTCATCTGGAGAACGGCCCTGAGCACTTGGGGGACGTTTCAGTTGGAAGGCCTCTGGGCAAGCGGGCGGCCGTTTATGTGTCTGCATCGGCCACTTTCCAGGACTCTGGCGCGCGGCCTCGTAAATTCGGGCGTGGCCTGCCGAGCGGCTCGGACAGCGTATGGACCCATAGCAGAGTTCGTACACGTCACCCGGTCTGGGGGAGGCCCAGGCAGCAGACGGCGCGCTTTATGCCTGCCCGACGTCCACGTCCACCCACGTTCCCAGAGTCGACGAACGCTCCCAAGCATCCAGAACGGCCTGGATGCGGACGCCCATGGTAAAGTCAACCAGGTCGCCAGGTGTGCCGCGCACATGACCCACGAGCTCCCGCACTAGCCGTGCCCCCGCGGGCATCTGCGGCCTCTCGAACGGCACGGGTTCAAGAGGCGCCTGCCCCAGCGCCATCAATGGCACGGCCCAGTTCACCAGGCCGGCCGTGCCCTCCGAGCCGTACACGGTGAGGCTGACCTGTTCGGGGCGCGGCACGTTGGTTAGACATGACACGGTGACCAGCGGCCCACCCGCGAGCTCCAGCGTGCCGAGCGCAGCGGTTTCACAGGCGACGGGGTCGCCCGCAGGGTACTCGGTATGGGCCCATACCCGCGTGACCGGTCCAAGCGTGGTCAGGATGACGTGCAGCAGATGCGGGCCGACCTCACGGATCGGTCCGCCCTGTTCGCGTCCGCCGATCCAGGGATTGTGCTGCCACCCACGCGGCCACTGTGGAAACACCAGTGTCAACTCTGCGCGGCGGAGGGCCCCCAGACCCCCCTCCTGGACGAGGCGGCGAAACGTCTCGATCCCAGGGTCACCGTGCAGCGGCAGGTTCAGCGCGTGAACGACGCCTGCTGCCTGCGCCGCACGCTGCAGGTCCTGCGCCTCGCTCAGCGTGAGTGCAAGCGGTTTTTCACACAGAATATGCCGGCGGGCGGCGATGACATCCAGGCCGATGGCGTGATGGTGCCGCGGCGGCACGGCCACATACACCAGATCCAGGTCGGCCGCGTCCAGCATAGATCGGTGTTCGGTCCAGGCGGAGGCCGCAAGCGGGCGGGCTATCGTTTCCGCGAGGGAGGCGTCTACATCGCATACGGCCGTCACCTGCACATCGGGATCGGCCGAATAGGCCTTCAGCAGGCTCTGACCGATGGCGCCAAGGCCGATCACGCCAACTCGTACTGGACTGGTCATCCTGGCATCCTTGCATGTTGGGAGCGCACCTTGACACTATGCCGTATTGATCGAGGATCCAGCCTCCAGAAGGCGGGCACGCAGGGCCTCAAAGCCACCACACGCACCATCAACTTCGGCACCCGGGTGAAACTGCCGGTGATTCCTGCCCCAATGGGCTGCCGAAAAGCAACCACAACGCGAACAGCGTTGGGTGCTGCTCACGTACGGAAAATCTAAGCTCTTCCTAAAGCGGGTGTATTATGTCATTTACCCCTGTTGCGGTCTGTTTTAAAGGACTTTGACTGAGTTGGTAGCACTTTCTAGGGTGAAGTCGGGTGACTTGAACTCAGGCGGGCGCGCCCATCCCCCGGAGACCTAGGTGCACATCGCGCACCCGGCGCGATACGCAGCGAGGCGACCACGTGGACAGGAACGCCCGAGCGTCCCTCCCCAGACCGCGCAGCGATGCGGAGTCGCGCCGTCTCGCTGGAGGGAGACGCGACATACTCCGGGGCCAGGCCCTCGCTTTCCTCCCTCTAAAGCTGCCGTGTCGAGGCCGTCCAGTTCTGGGCGTGCACCTCATGGCGATCGGCCGGTTCCGTGAGGTCATTAACGGCTTCATCCGGTGAAACCCGCTCGTCCAGCGTGAGCACCCGAAAAAGCCATGCATGCTGCCATATTTCCCTGGAACGGTACAAAGGTGTCCCTAGGGAGATCGGCCACTCCTTTGTGCCCGCCTCCCCTATAGAACTCCTGGAGTTGGAGACTGTCCTTGACCTGCATCCATCCGACCCAATCCGTGCCTTGTACAGCGCTGATAACGGACAGGGGAGTAGATCTCAGGAACAAAAGAGAGGAGGGCGACAGCCCTCCTCTCCCTTCTAGGTTTGAAGACGCCGTGGCTAATCGTCGTCCCCTTCTTCGTTTTCGCTCTGCTCCTGAGCACCGCCCGGTGAAGCGCAAGACGTCACGGCTACCGGCAACAGCAATGCACCCAGGGTCAACAGCACAGATCTCAAAATTTTCATGCGGGCCTCCTAGCTTCGTTGTACGGACCGCACGTTAGCGCCAGTCCCCAGCGAGGTGAGCAGCGCTTCACTCTGGGATGGGCTGTCCCTTCAGGCTTCCCGACTTTGTCACCGCCGATGATGGTCCTGGATATTCTTCTGGAGTGCGATGAAATGCAAGGGTAGAAGATCTCTGGCGTCTGCGCCAACCTGGTCGCGTATTCGGTCGGTGGCGTCTAGCATCCCGATAAGGAGTGGGGATAATGCCACACGAGACGGATTCTTCTGACCTGAACGCCCTGCTTGACGAATACGCCAAGCTGGCGGCCTGAATACAGCTCAGCTGTCTGCGCTGGTGGTCACCTGCGAGCGCACGCCGGCACTCACCCTCTTTCCCGTGACCTGAGTGCATCCGTCACTTCAGTCCCGGTTGAATATGCAACCGGTATGACGACGGAAGCATGCACCATTCCCGATACTTTTGGGCTGCTTCCTGACCCAGTGGACCCTTTCGGGTTCCGTCACCGGGAGGCCAGTAGCGGAAGTCAGGCCTGAGCCAGTTGCTCCAGGCGTTGGATCAGGGCGAGTGCTCCCTGGTCCTGGGTGTGGTTGTTCAGCATCCGCCCAGTTTCCGCGCGAAGGGCCCAACCATCCAGCGGCTCAAGCTCCAACGCTTCGGCTCAAGCTCCGAATGACCACCAAGTTGACTTGGTCGTGTGATGGCGTTTCACCCCCAGGCGTGACGCGACAGGAGCTGGGTCTTAGGAGAGGAGGAACGTAATGGATGAAGGGTAGATCCCGGGGGCGGTGGTGTGGGTGCACCGCAACTTGAACCGCGCGTACTGGACGGTGCGAGATGACCCTTTTGTCATCTCGCATGTGGAGTCACTGAATCTGGAAGCCTGCGAGATTATCGTGCAACCCGGTGCTCAAGCCCGTGCGAGACCCAACGGACAGCGAAACGTGCGCGCATACGTCAAAGGACGGATCATGCCGCCTCCAGTGTCGCACCCCCTGTTCGGGTCCAGTACAACGTTTTTCGCGTTTCGCGACGACGCATTCATGAGCGATTGTGGGGAGGTCATAACGGCAGCCTCCGCGCACTTTGACACCTCTGGGCACCTGTGGGTCACGCTTCACGGCACGTTGCCAGCACCGGCCCCGTGGGAGTAAGGAAGGCCATTACAGCCAAGGCGAGCCGATCGTTGCTCACCTACAGTATCGACGTGAACGACGCGAACCCGAATTCGAGACGCAGGGTCCGCACGCTCTAGCGGGCAATTGCAATCTCAGGCCGCCAGGATGATTTGGCACGTGGGTGACAGGGGAGACCCCGCGCTCGACCCTGAACAGGTTTGGGCAACGAGTGGTTCACGGGGCCAGTTCTGGCATCCTGGCCGCCTGAACTCCACATCCCGGACGGGCGAACCCACCTCCTTGAACCACCAAATCCTCCCAGTATGTCGTACGCTGCCCAACTGACCACTGGCTTGCCCACCCAGTGCCCCCGCAGCATCGGATCATGCTCCCTCCCTCTCTGCCCCATTGCCTGGACGACCGCTGTGGCGCCCCGTCTGCGTGCCTGGACTGCTACAGCTGCGACGTGCCACAGTCAGAACTTCATCACTGGGGAAGGCCCTCGCCTGTGGGCCCTCAAGTACACCGACACTCGTGAACGTACCTTCCTGACTGGCAGCATGGCGCACACGTACCGCCGCGCCCTAACCCCGCGCGGGTTCCTTATCACCGTGCTCATGCATGGTGGGGACCACGCCATCTACGGACCGGAGCACGCGCTGGATGAATTGATGCCGCACAGTCACCCGGTCCTGACTATCCGGGAAGCGCTGCATCTCCTGCACGAGCACAAGCGTCTTCTGGCCATGAGGCCCGCACTTCAGGCAATTTCGAAAGCCTGCACCTGCTCCGCCTCTTCAGAGGACTCCACCTCCTCGAACGCCTGGTGCGGGGTCAGCCCATTCACCTCGCCCGCACCATGACCGGGCATGACGTCCGCACGGACGCCCCGTCCACGGAGGATGGATGAACCCTTGTGCGCGCGTGAGCGGGTACAAGGGATAACCGTCCACTGGATGACGCACCAGGGCCAGGCTCTCGTTCCCGTTCACCAAGGGTCCGTGACCTTGAGTGCCTCGTACCTGGATTCGACCCGGCGATCATGGTTGAGTGATGTGCACGCCACCGTCTGGCAGCCACTGCCATGAGAGTAGGGACCTGATTTCCTCCTGGAGTGTCACAGGTGAACGCCTCAGGCGGCTGAGCACACTCAAAGGCTGTGTGACGGCCAGGGCCATGAAACTCCCCCTGACCGCCAGGCATGCTGGGCTGCGGCGGTCAGGGGGACATGGTCGCTCACCCAGGGATGGTTGCCGCGTTCACTGCAGCCGCGCTCCCGGGGGCTGTCCCGGTGTGCATGGCGACCTCCAGTGGCGTGGTGTGTAGGTCGAACCGGTACGTGCCGTACTGGCGGCCGGTCCACAGGCCCGCGAAGCTCAGCAATGCCAGGAAGATCGCGGCGCCCACGCCCAGGGGGCCGGCGAGGTGCAGCGCGAGGATCACAAGCAGGGCCATAGCAACGGCGATCAGGCGGGCGGGGGTGAGCGACAGTTTCAAGACGTTCTTCTCCTTGGAGGCAGGCGCAACAGAGGACGCGCAACGTGGTGCCTCTCACAAACAGGTACGTCGCGGGCCTTGGGAAGGTTCCCGCCCCAGGAGGGGCAACGCACTTGGTTTCCTTTATTGGTCGTTCCTGTCAGGCCCGTGTGCTCGCCCACCCCGTACGGTGGACGAATCATGCTGCCTCCCTGCCCACCCCTTGTGCGCCCACCCAGCGCCCCCGCACGGTAAAGACATGTCTTCCCTGCCGCACCACAATGGCGCCCAGTTGGTCCTCACCGACCACGGTTTCGTGATCCTCGTCGAACACCACGACGCCAGCCACGCCCTGCACGTCACCTTGCATCAGGTGGAACCGGAGCGCAGTGTGACGGGCGCCTGCCCCGCGCACCTCGCCCACCACCTCGCCCGGCTGATCGAGGCGGGGGAGACCGGCACCCTTCAGGACCTGCTGGGCAACCTGAAGGACGTGGCGTTCATTCAGAGCGCGGACCGTCACCTCACGCTGGGCACGGTCGTGCCGGTCGGGCAGGCGAGTGTGCAGGCGCAATTTCTGCTCACGGCCGATGATCGTGCTCGCCTGGGGATGGCCATCCGGGACGCCATGTTACCCTGCACCCACCCCGCCAGCTGAGCGGTAGGCCCTGGGGAGATAGCGCGGCGCTGGGAAGTAGCTGGTGTGCCAGCTCGGTCGACGTTCCGTCCGGCAGTGAGAGGAGAAGGTGTACGGGAAGCGTGTCCACGACGCTGGTCATGCCAAGCACCCTACCGCTATCCAGGAACCTGGAAGTCATCGGCTGGCGGCGCCTCATGACCGCAACAGTCTGCACGTCCCGCACAACACCTCACGCTGGCCATACGGGCCCTGACTGCACCCCTGACTGACTGAGGATGTCATCATGCCCTATGCAGCCCATGAGCGTAAGCCTGGCCAAGCTCCATGTAGATGAAGCTCTCGCCCATATTGATCTGCCCGAACAAGCTGAACTTCACGTGCAGGAGAGTCAGAACCCCGGCCGCTTGCTGCTGACAATGATTGTCAGGAACCCGGGGGTCACGACGGGAGGGAACTACATCGTTTTGGAAGAGGCCATCATGGATTACGGAGCGCAAGCAGTAGATGATGCATTGCAGCGTGTGCTGACTGCCATCACCAATGGGAATCTCCTGGTACTGGTCGGAGACCCTGCCGACCTGGCCGTCCTGACCTCGCAGGGATGGAGTGACGGGTACCCCGCACCCTACGCTTCACACTGAAACAGAAGCAGCAACAGTTCTGGCTGTGCCGGCCTACCGGGGCAGGTCGTTGTCCTTCGTGTTCCTGTCTTGCTCATCAGCGGACTGCAATCCCCAGAGAAAGCGGTCCAACCCGCTGCGTCCTGGAATTGACCTTTCGGACAAAAGCGCGGTCAGTTGTCCCATAGTTGTTCGCCGCGATCTCCGTCAAGGCTGCATCCGCCATCCGGCTGAGGTGGTGATGGCCGTGAGCCTCCTCCTGACCGGGGTAGTGTGGCTGGTTGTCGCTGTCCTGATCAACGGTGGGGGAGGCGACGCGACAGGAGCAGGGGGCATGGATATCTTTGAAAAGTTGGGCCGTATGGCTGACAGCATGTCCAGAGCGACTCCAGCCCGTTCCCTGGACCTGACCCGGATGATGCAGTTTCAGCTCTGGCTGGCCCTGGCCCTGAGCGTTGTCCTGCTGGCGGCTATCTTCAATCGACTGCGCCGTGGTTTTTCTCTGGCTGGTCAGGGCCGTACGGCTGACCTGGCGCCGAACGCCGGAACAGCTGTACCCGCACCGCAGCAGGAAGCCCTTCACCGTGTTCGAATTGCCTACCGCCAAGCGGAAGAAGCCCTGAGCTTCTCAGGTCGGGGCCGAGGACCTGCCGAGACCCCGGCAGGCTATGCAGCCCGGTTGGGAGCCCGCGACCCTGTCATGGCCGGCGCCCTGACGACGCTGGCCAGCGCGTATGAACCGGTGCGCTACGGCGGACGCGTGACTGAAGAGGACGCGGATCAGGCTGAGGCGGCCGTGGCAGAACTGACCCGCGCCCTGAGTACCCTTCCCCAGCTTGGCCCGGATGACCTCACTGACCTGCCCCCTGAACTACCTACCAACTCCAAGGAGTCCCTATGACCATCCAGACATCTACCTTCGCTTCCCGTGTGCTTGACAATGTTGCCCGTGTGCTGGTCGGCAAGGACGAGGTCACCCGCCAGGGTGGTGCACGTCGAGGGACCTGTCAGGGCGGGGGAGCGTTCAGGAACTGTTGAAATTCGGTGTGGTCGATTAGGCGGTTCGGAACGCCTGGTCTCAAACCGGCCTTACGGTAGAGTTTCCCCGTGTCATTTCTCAGTCTGTTCGCAGAAGCCATTAATGACGGCTTTGTCGCTGTGGATTCCAACTGGCAGGTGACCTTCCTCAACCGCCAGGCGCGGCTGATGCTGCGTCACCCCAACACTGACTCGCAGATCAATCTGCAGGACCTGATCCCGGACGACCCCACTACCAGCACCTGGCGTGAACTGCGCCGGGCCCTCGACCAGCAGGTCACCGTCGAGATCGACGTGTTCTACCCGGCGTTCTTCAGCTGGCACGAGGTCCGCGCCTTCCCCCTGGACGGCGGCCTGGGCCTGGTTCTGCGTGACATCACCGACCGTCAGTGGCTGCTGCGCAAGGAAGCCGAACGCGGCTACCTGCGCAACCTCTTCAACGACGCCCCGATCGCGCTGTCTATTCTGCGCGGGCCGCAACACCAATTTGAATTCATCAACAACTTCTCGCGGCAACTGATCGGCAACCGCAACGTGGACGGACTGACCGTGCGCGAGGCCTTCCCGGAACTCCAGCAGCAGGGATTCTTCGAACTGCTTGACCAGGTGTACCGCACGGGCGAGGCCGTGCAGGGCGCCGAGCGCCGTGCACAGTTGACCGACCCGCACACCGGTGAAGTGCACGACTTGTACATCAATTACGCGTATGTGCCCCTCCGGGGCTTCGATGCTGAGGTGTCCGGCATCCTGAGCCTCTCCGTGGACGTGACGGCGTATGTGGAAGCCCGCCTGGCCCGTGAACGGGAAGCGGAAGCACGCACGGCTATTCTCAGTCATCTGCACCAGGGGGTAATAGTCACCGATCCTCAGGGCCGGATCATCTTCGTGAATGAGGAGGCTGCCCGGCTGCACGGGGTGCAGCAGCTTGAAGTGACGCCTGAAAACTACACCCGCACCTATCACCTGCTAACAGTGGACGGTGAGCCCCACCCGGTGGAGGACCTGCCGCTGACCCGTGCGGTGCACGGGGAGGTCATTCAGAACGCCCGCTGGCGGATTGCGAGGCCGGACGGTACTAGTCTGCTGGTGCAGGGGAGTGCAAACCCTGTCTTTGCCGCTGATGGCGGCAGGATCGGCGCAGTGCTCACCGTGCGCTCCGTCGACGATTCCAACGCGTGATGACCGGGGGCACCATGTGACGGCCGCCCGCGAAGGGTCCTTGTCCTGTGCTTCCTTGCTGAGAGTGCTACATCTGCCTCATGCGCAGCCCCGACCCTTCGGATGATCGGAGCCAGTCGTCAGTCGTCCGCTGCGGCTTGGATGGCGCGCTCAGCGAGCAAGGTGGTGGCGGCTTCTGCCGCAAGAGGCCGGCTTAGCAGGAAGCCCTGCGCGCTCACCACGCCCGTGTCACGCAGAGCTTCCAGTTGCGCGGGCGTTTCGATACCCTCGGCCACGACATGCAGGTCCAGCGCCTCAGCAAGCATCATGATGATCTTGATAATGCGCAGACTGCCAGGCCCAGCGCTCCGTCCGGTCAGTTCCCCGACGAACTTCTGATCAATCTTGAAGCCATGAATCGGCAGGCGCTGCAATTGCGCCAGCGATGAATACCCGGTACCAAAGTCGTCCAGGAATACACGCACGCCCAAGGCACGCAATTCCTCCAGGCGTCCCATGGCGCTCTCGTGAACGACCATGCTCTCCGTAAGCTCCAACTCCAGCAGGCTGGCGGCAAGATCCGCACTGTCCAGCGCCGAACGGACACGCTCAATGAAATCCGGCTGACCGAACTGCACTGCTGAGACATTCACCGCCACCACAACGGGCGGAAAACCTGCATCCTGCCAGGCGCGGTTCTGACGGCATGCTTCGCGCAGCACCCAATCACCGAGATAAACAATAAGGTTCGTTTCCTCCGCGATAGGAATAAACACGCGAGGGCTGACCTGGCCATACTCCGAGTGCGTCCAGCGGGCGAGGGCCTCCATACTCATCAGTTGTCCCGTGGTGAGGTCGTAGATCGGCTGGTACTCGAGTGTGAGCTGGTTGTTCGTGATGGCGTATTCCAGGGCGGCCTGCAGCAGGTGCCGGTCCGGCAGGTCGCTGCGGAGTGTTTCGTTGAACACGCGGTACCCGTTCCGCCCTTCCGCTTTCGCGTGGTACATGGCCTGGTCGGCGCTGGACAGGACCTCCTCAGCAGACGTGCCATGCGCAGGATGCAAGCTCACGCCGACACTCGCGGTGGCGAACAGCGGCTGACCAGCGACCTGAAATGGCGCGCGGAACATGCCGGTGATGTTCTGCGCGACGCGTTCAGCCTCATTTGCAGTGCTGACGCCCCTGGCGATCACGGCGAATTCGTCACCGCTGATGCGCGCGACCGTGTCAGTTTTGCGCATGACTGCCTGCGCCCGTCGCGCGACCTGCTGCAGGTACTCGTCACCGCCCGGGTGGCCGTAGGTGTCATTCACGCGTTTGAAGTGGTCAAGGTCGATGAACACCAGAGCGAAGGGCTCACCTCTGGCGATTGCGTCGTTCAGGCGCTTGTGGAACAGGAGGCGGTTGGGGTTGCACCAGTTGTGCGTAGACGGAGTTAAGAACTCCGAGAATAACGACAACGAGGTGCGACATGGGACAACGAAAGACGTATTCAGCCGAGTTCAAACAGCAAGCCGTGCAGCTCGCCCGGCAGGAAGGCAACAGAAGGCATCGCCAAGGACCTCGGAATCTGTCGATCGACCCTGCAGAAGTGGCTGAGTGCCGCTGATCAGCACGGATCACTGGCGTTTCCAGGACACGGGAAAGC
>NZ_BMPP01000036.1 GCF_014647655.1 Deinococcus malanensis | reverse complement strand
ACCTTGATGGCTTTGAAGGAGAAGCTGACTGGCGCGTGGCAACGTGTCCGGTATGTAGACCTCCCACAACACCTGATGGGTGCAAACCTACGCCGTGATCAATAGGCGATGTGGCGCATCAGGGTCAGGGTGCGCCATTGGTGATGCCGCCGTCCGGACTGCTGAAGGAAATGCTGCTGACCTCCATGCCATGGCTCGTAGATTCGACCGTCTTCCTCAGATTCAGTGGTGCATCGACGTCGTACGCGAACAGGGCTCGGTCTGCTGCGGTCGCCGCCCCCCCGAAATCGGGACGTGCGCCCGTACACGTATCGGCGTGCACGCGAACCTGAACGGAGTCACGCACGTGTGGGCGGTCCGGGAGTGTCGCGACAACATACGTCGAGCCTGCTGCCACGCCGCTGATTGCCACCGAACTTGCAGCGATGATTGCCTTTACCAATTTCACTTGCAGCCTCCAGAAAAGAGTGACATACCGGCGGCCGCCTGGGTGTGTTCGCTGCTCGCGCGGCGGCTGGCGCGGCCGGCGTACCCCTCGGATCGGGGGTCCGAGACTCACGCACGCTCGGATCGGTAATCCCGGCCGGCGTCGAGCGCACGCGTCACGATCCCCAAACATGGACGGACGCCGGAACGCACGGCGCCTGAGCTGAGAATCAGCCTGGTGGTCTGAGAAGGTCGAGACCGATCTGCCCGTGCAGCCACTCGTGCCTGTCGACCAGGGCCTGTTGATTGAGTCCGTGTCCAGCGTCATACCAGCGGATCGTCTTCGGCGCAGGCGCGGCATTATGCAACACTTTCGCGTCGGCCGCGGGTACGAGGGTGTCGGTCCGTCCGTTCTGCAGCAGCAACGGGGTGGGCGACGCGTGCGGGATGAACCGAATCGGCTCAATGGGAGTCATGGCCCGCAGCCAAGCGACGCGTGTTGCGCAGGGCAGACCAGCCAACAGGACATCTCCCGGCCCGGTCTCGTGCGAGACGAGGCCCCCGTCCGCGACGACGAGCACCGCAGCCTTGAGCCGCCGTTCGATACCGACGAACTGCACACCCATCGTGCCCCCGTAACTGAAGCCAAGGTAGGCGATGCGCGCCGCGTCGACGTTGGGCCGTGCGCGCAGCACATCGACGGCACGGTGCAGGTCCTTCATCAGCTGGATCTGCCCAGCGCGATCTTCGGGGGTAAATTGGCGCCACTGTCCACCGCGGCGAGCGAATGGGGCGTCCATCGCAATCACCACTGCGCCGTGCGCCGCCAGCCCCTGTCCCTGACCCGCCATCCCGCGCGCACCGCCTTGCGCGCCGTGCATGAGCACAATGCCGGGGCGAGTACCGGACCGCGCGACGGGATCGAACAGCAATCCCGTGACCCGTCCACCGTCCGGACTGTCGAAGGAAATGGCGCTGACCTCCACGCCGTTGGTGGTGGATTCGACCGCCTTCTTCAGGTTCAAAGGCGCGTTGGCGTCGTACGTGAACAGGGCCCGGTCTGCAGCGGTCGCCGCCCCGCCGAAATCAGGGCGCGCGGCCGCACAGGAATCGACGCCGATGGCCGGCTTCCCCGCCGACTGGGCGATGGTCCCTCCGCATGCCACGGCGAACAATGCGGACGTAAGCGCCAGCCTGTTCAGAACCTGTCTCATGCTTTCCTCCCATCTGCGTGTGGCGTAAACGGTTGGTCTGCACTCAGCAGGACCAGTTGAGCGCGAGCGGCGAGGCTTCGTGGGGTTTTGCGCCGTCGAACGAGTTCGGTTAGGCGTTGCCGTTCCTCAGGAGTCAGGACGATGTGCGGTGGACGGGGGCTGCGAGCCATGCAACACCTCAGACTCCAGCTTCCTCTTTACACCCTCAAGTGTCAACGTTTGTCGAACGGCAGGGCGGCGGTGACGGTGAGGATGCAAAACCCTCTGGACGCACACCGCTGACCAGCTGCTCGCCCTGAGCGGGACCGTGCAAGCCACCCTGATCCTCGGCGGTCGTCCCACCGCGACGTACACCCTCCGGCGGATCGGGCAGAGCATCACCATCACCACCACTCAGGGCGACCGCACGTACGACGAGGGCACGCTCGCGAACATCCATCACGGCACGCACTTCACTGACGTCCAGATCACGCCCCCTGCCTCGGCTGCACCCTGGGACGGCCAGTGACGGGCCCACGCACGTACCGCAGCGGTCAGTTGCGGGCCACCGTCCACGGGGCGCAGGTCACCCTGGACATCGGCACCCGAAAGACGACCGTTGACGTCAACGGGCAGAACGACCGCGAGCGGATCGAGCGGGCGATGACGCAAATTCCCCGCGGGCGAAAGGACTTCCAGCGGGCCGCACGCACCCGCGCCCGGATCCTGCTGCTGAGGGATGAAGGGGGGCGCCCTGCATGACCCGCGTGCACCGCACCACCGTCTCCCTCGCCCTCACCCGCGCGTCCCTACTCGGCCTGCACGGTTACCTGATCCTGGCCGCGCACCACGACGACCGCACGTACACCCTGCTCGTCACGGATGGAGAGGTCACGCAACTGGCCACCGGCCGCCTGACACCTTCGGGGCGGAGCATGTCACCCTGACGCCTGCCCTCCTGGAGTGTGACGGCCTGGCTCACGGCAGCATTCCCAGGCAGCTGGTCCTTCCACTGCCTCCAGAGAGTGAAGAGGCTGTACGCCTGGCGTCGCACGCCCGGGTGGCCCGGCCTCCCACGGCTGCGCACGTGCAGCACGCCTTACGGCGGCATGACCCACACCATCACCTGCGCTCCTGGCGGGAACGCGCCCGGCAGCGCGCTCAGGCGCACGAGGACCTCGAGTGCGGCTCCCTGACCGTGCACGGCCAGGCCCGCTCGGTCCGGGTCACGCCTGCCGGCCTGGTTCTCGAGGACGGCACGGTCCATTCGGGCAGACCAGCGTGCAGGCGCAATTCCTGCTCACTCAGGTCCACGGCCTGTTGGGCGGCATCCTGACTCCCGCCATTCAATTGCACCCAGACTTCAGCGAGGGTGAGCGGTGGGGTGACCGGCTGACCGCTTTGGCAGTCTTAGCGATTCCCCCGGCTTCCATCAAGATTTCGAGGAACAGTCAACAAACTCCCGATGAGCAAGAACCGGAGTGAAGTGCATGAGGCCTAAGCTTCGCTCACGCGCGCCATGTTTCCCGTGCAACTCGCAACCGGCAAGCCTGGTCCTCAGACTTACGGAGCACCCAGATTGAACGAAGTGCAGCACATGGCTGCAGAAGGGCTCATCAGTGCTTCGGGCCTGCGTTGGACGGCGCTGTGAGCAGTGTGACCATGGCGGTGAAACCCTGCTTCCTGGCGTGCTGCAGCGCAGTCACCCCCTCCCGGTCACCGATACTCCGGTCCGCTCCATGGATGAGCAGTTCCCGCACGATCTCGGTGTGGACTTTCCCTCCGTCGCCGAGAATCACGGCTTCCAGGAGTGCGGTCCAGCCCAGGTGATTGACGTGATTCACGTTGATCCGGGTGGTGCGGAGGATCTCGCGGACGAATGCCAGGTGACCGATTGAACCCTAGGGAGGCCGCGCCTGATCGGTCTTCTTCAAGCATGGCCGGAACGCCCTGAAGCGTTCCGGCCATTTCTTCCGTGCACTCTGCTATGCAAGGTGCACTTTTTGAGTAAAACCTCGGCATGAACCTGCGCAGCACGCGTTAACCTTGCGTTGCTCACACCCGAATTTGGTGTTACTCGCTCGAGCCATGTAAACGGGTTTCCTTATTGCCCAGTGACGCATCGATGGCCGTCATGACCTCGTCGGTCAGCTGGGGAAGCACTTCGAGCGCGGCAAAATTCTCCACCACTTGCGTGACTTTGGAGGCACCAGTAATCACTGTGCTCACATTCGGATTCTTGAGGCACCAGGCGAGGGCGAGCTTCGGCAAGGTCGTGCCCAGGTCGTCGGCAATCTTGGCCAGGCCTCGGACTTTGACCAGGTTGGTTTGGCCTTCTTCACTCTCGAGTCGGGCTTTCAACCATTCGTAACCGGGCAGGTTGGCGCGGGTGTCATTCGGAACCACATCGTTGTACTTGCCCGTCAGAAGACCGCTTGCCAGCGGCGACCAGACCGTGGTGCCCAACCCGAGCGTGTCCGGGCGGTACAAGCGGCTGTATTCGACCTCGACCCGGTAGCGGGTGAGCATGTTGTATTGCGGCTGCTCCATGGTCGGGGGAATCAGGTTGTACTGACGGGCAACAGCGTAGGCTTCCATCAATTCCTGGGCCGACCACTCACTCGTTCCCCAATACAACACATCACCGCGGTGGATCAATTCGGTCATGGCCCGCACCGTTTCTTCGATGGGGGTGGTGCGGTCTGGGCGATGACAGAAGTACAAATCCAGGTACTCGCATTGCAGGCGTTCGATGGCCTGGTAGCACGCCTCGTAAATGTGCTTGCGTGAAAGTCCCCGCTGAGTTGGGGCTGGGTTTTCAACTGCTCCGCCGAACACTTTGCTTGAAACGATGTAGCTATCGCGCCGCCAGCCTGCCTGGGTCAGGGCCTGGCCCATGATGGTTTCAGCTTGGCCTCGAGCGTACACCTCGGCGTTGTCGAAGAAGTTACACCCGCGGTCATAGGCGGCGGACATCAGTTCCAGGGCACCTTTCGCGTCTAACTGCGTGCCAAACGTTACCCAAGCACCAAAGGAAAGCGCACTGACCTGCAAACCAGATTGGCCCAATCGACGATATTCCATAGCGTCACCTCGCGTTACACACTAAGTCGAAGAAGCACATCTGTTCTTGAACTCAAGTTTAGACACTCCCTTACGCTCACCGAGGCCGAGCTGGCCACGTTCCGCATCATCAAGGGCTTGCGCGATCAGGGGCCACGTGGCGACCACCTTCGTAAGCGAGGCGACATCGTACAGGGTGGTGGTCTGTGCGGGCGTGACCAGGGGGTAAACGCGGTGAGCCCCGAAGGCCTGGTGGATGTGGCTGGTTTCGAGGTCACCCCAGGCGAGGACGGCGCCCGGAATGGTGTGGTCGCGGATGGCCTCAATCACCACATCGGCGAGGTGTTGCGCACGTTTCTGGTGTTGAGCTCGGACCACGTTCACGGGTCGAGCATAACCGCGTAAGCCCCAGTGGTTGCACACAGCATCCGGAATTTCAGCTGACACACGACACATGTGATCGGCGGCCGGGGCATCAGTGCGGATGCTCACTGCGTAGGCCGCCTTGCCACCACGGCAGGATGGAGGGAATTCGACAGTCTGGGGTGCCTTCAGCGTCCGCGGCGGTAGCCGACCCCCAGGATGTGCGCACTCTCCCCCATCAACGCTGGATCGCGCTCCACCAACCGCAATGACGACATCAGGCCCGAGCGCCTCACCGGGACCAGTTCATAGCCACTACCCCATGCAGTACCGCGTTCCAGCCGATGACCCGCTCACGGCCTGACCACAGCGCCTGGCTGACCGGGGTGCGCCACTGTCTAGGATGTGGACGTGGTTTCTCAACGCCTGCTGATCATCGAAGATGCCCCGGATATCGCGCGGCTGCTCACCCTGGACCTCGCGGGCATCCTGATCCCGCTACGAAGCCGAGCTGCAGCAGCGGTAACTCAAGCGTAAAAAAGGCCCCCACCCGCCAAACCGGACATCATCCTCCTCGACCTTGGCCTCCCGGATCTTGATGGCGGGGACGTTATCTCTCGGTTACGCAAGACCAGCCTTGTGCCGATCATCGCGGTCACTGCCCGTGATGAAGTCGAGGAGAAAGTGAGGGTCCTGACTTTGGGAGCAGATGACTACGTGGTCAAGCCGTTCGACATGGCAGAGCTGCTCGCGCATCAAAGTGCAGTTGCGCCAGCAAGGCACAGCGGAAGTGAAGTGCGGGCATTTGGTTCTGCAGCCCGAACGCCGACAGGTGCTGTTTCAGGGGCGCGCGCTACCGTTTACACCCAAGGAGTTTGAGATCATGTGGGTGATGGCTCAGGAGCCTGGCAAGGTGTTCAGGAGGGAGGAACTGACTGAGCTGGTGTGGGGCGAGGAATTGCCTGAGGGCAGCAACGTGATCGATGTGCACGTGTCGAACATCCGGACAAAATTGCGGGATTTGGGTGGGTACGGTGTCATGCGGACGGTGCGCGGCTACGGTTATGCCCTTAAGGGATGAACACAAGGCCAGGCCGGCGTGGTCCCAATCTTGCGCTTGATTCCACGCCGCGCCGAGCGATTCCCCCATCTGCCAATGCTTGAATCCAGCAGGGGTTACGAATCCAGACCTATAGGCTGGGTGCATGCGGGACGAGATCAGCGAGGTGCTTCGTGCACTGGGTATCGCCCCGGAGGCCTTGGCCCCTGTCAGGCTCACCCAGTACGAACGCGTGCTCAACACCATTCTCAACACGTTCACGACGTACGGTTCACGCGGTCGTGACCAGTTCTGGCTGTGGGAGGGTTTCAAGGGGGAGCAGGCCCATGCCATGCTGCCTGAGCCCCTTGATCCGGCCCTGCTCTTGCAATTCGTGGCGCCGGATGAGCGGGTCTGGTTCGTGACGGAGGACTGGGGAGGCACCAAACGCGACGGTCATTACTGGGTGTTCGAGGGCCAAACTCGTGCCATCACTCAGCTGCTCCAGGAATTGTTCGCCTTCGAGTACTACCTGGTTGCGAAGGATTTCAGCTGGCTGCTCTGCGAGAACCATCACAACACGCTGATCGGGGTTGGACCAACGATGGTGAGCCGTGTTCGAGCGTTTGAGTCGGCGAGACAGCAGAATCTACAGGCCTGACAGCCTGAGATCGCCGCAGGGTTGCTGGGATCAACTTTCTCTTGCCGAAGGGCCTTCAGGGTGCCGCGCAGCTTGCACACGGTTTCGTCCGCCCGCCTTGGCCCGGTACAGCGCATGATCAGCCCGGCTCAGAAATTCCTCCGCTGTTTCCCCGACCTGATACCGGGCGCAGCCCAGGCTGACGGTCAAGGAAAGGGTTTGGTCATCCGCTTCAATAGGTTGTCCCGCCACGGCGTCACGTAAGCGCTCCGCAAATGTACAAGCATCCTCGAGGTTGTTCTGCGGCAGGATGATCGCGAACTCCTCCCCACCAAACCGGCACGGAAAGTCCGTCACCTGGACCACCTGCATAATCCGGGCAGCCAGTTCCTTAAGAACGATGTTCCCGGTCATATGACCGTAGGTGTCGTTCAGTCTTTTGAAGTGATCGATATCAAGGATGACCACACTCAGGTCGGTTCCATCATGGTTGGCCTCTTCAATGCAGCGGGCCAGTTCACTTCGAAATGCTCCGAAGTTGAGCAGGCCAGTGAGAAAGTCCAGCCGCACGGTCTCATTCAGTCGCTGGACTCGATCATGCAACCTGAGATTCAGCTCTTCAATGTAACTATTCTGTTCCTCGACGATCTGATACAGACGAGAATTTGTGATGACAGTCCCGACAAACGACGTGACCAGCTCAATCAGCTTCAGCTCTTCCGGTTCAAGGAGGCGCGGCTGTGACAGGCTCATCAATGCAATCATGCCCAAGGGTTTCCCATGCTCCCGAATCGGCATGTGCAGCACCGTTCGAATTTCTGGCAGAGCGTCGATCACTGCCTGGTCTAGAGCCGACATGGGAAGCTGACGCACGGCGTCGACATCTGGAATGAAAAGGTACGTGTTGTGCACAAACGCGTACACGCTCGCCCCCAGGGAAGGGTCGAGGGCGACTGGCTGCTCCAGCAAACCGGCCACACGGTCACAAAGAACCTCCTGGTGGGCTTCGCGCACGCTGACGTGCTGATTGACCAGGCCCAGCCCGGGTTCGTACAGGCTCAGGAAGCCCAGATCGAAGCGGTAGGCGCTCAGGAGCTGCATGAGTGTGGCGGTCGCTATGCGCTCAGGGGAGGTCAGGGCGTTGATCTGGGAGACGAAGCTCAAAAAACGCCGGTGCTCCTCAAGCGCAGCCTCTACTTCCGCCTGAGCTTCCTGGAGTTCTCCTAGCATCAAGGCGTGGCGCAGAGGAGCATTGAAGAACTGGAGTTGCTCTTCTAAAACCTTCACCGCTTTCGGGTCGACCTGACCCTGCTGCCGGAAGCCGTTCACGGCACCGATCAGGCCGTCAGCATAAGGAATCGGCACAGCGGCCAGGGAACTGGCCTGCCACCATGCGAAGGCCTGGCGTGCCGCCGTATCGCCCGGGTCCAGGTCTTCGAGATGAAGCAGCAGGGTCTGCCCGTTGAGGTATGCCTGGACCAGCGGGACGGCCTGGTCCATCCCAAAGCGGTAGTCGTTCAGGACGCCCTGCATCCCGGCATGGCTCTCAGGGAGGTGCGTGCGGACGCAGATAAGCCCGTCACGTTTGGGATCATGAAACGCGATGAGGTAACCGTCAAACAGGCCTAACCGCTGGATTTGGGTATCCAGAATGTAGAGCAGGCGGTTGAGGTCGACCGTGCGACTGAGCTGGTAGAACATGTGGCGCTGGTCTCGTTCCCGAGCCAGTTCTTCTTGCAGTTGGGCGGTGAGCTGCCGAAGGTCAGCAAGTTCCTGTCGGGAATTCATGGGTGTAAGACGGAAACGCTTTGACGTGACATGTGACCTCGTAGGTCGGGCCAGAGGCTGTACAGGTAGTCGTTGCCTTTCCATGATCGTTCAGGCCGAGGCATAATGTGCCCCTACTGTAAAAACTAGGTCCTCACAAGTTCCTGACCGCTGATCATCACCTGTGCATGGGTAAAGTCTGCTCCTGTAACGTCGGTGTTCGTGTGGGCGCTCACTCCCTCACTACCTGGTGCACGAGTGGCTCCTGCAGTTCGCGCGTCTAAGGCCGGCGGTGTAGGGCTGCGCCTTGACGCGCGCGGGCAGGCCGTGGGCTGGATAGTCATCTCAGATCAGGAACGTCAACAATTCCATCACGCGTTGGGAGATTGCCTGGCTGTCCAACCCAGGACCATCAACGATGGACACATACCCATCAGGTCCGTGATGCCCTGCCCTAAATCGAATGAGTAGGGCATGCTCCCTCGGCGTTGCGGCCACGGTTCTTAACCACCGCTGGGACAGATGAGCCAGCACGTCGGGCAGTGCATCACCCATTGGCAGCAGCAGGTCCATGACCTTTCTATAAAAGGGGGCTCCGCGATGGCGGTGGATTACTTCAGCGTGAATGGTGTCCTGTGGAGGCGGACCCACTGATCTGGCCAGAATGTCAGCCACCAAGGGAAACGTCCGAGAAAGATCAGGCAACGCGACATCTTTCTTCCAGTGCAGTGGGAGCGAGCCCTTCACGCTTCCAAGGTATTACGAGCAACAGCGTCCTGAAGACCCTTCCGCAGTCAACTTGCGGGAGGAGATGTCAAAGGCAGAAATTCAACCCCTATTCGCGGTTAAAAAAGCGACTCATTGAAATCTCCCGCCTCGGTGCATGCTTCAATCGGTAGAAGCCCGGCGGATTCGACATGTCGAATCCGCCGGGCTTCGTACCAAACGAGCGAAACGCCGTCATACCTTATATACAAACATCACCGTAGGGCGTGTCTGATCGAGGGAGGGTATGCGCCGCCTGGGTATCGGAGAGCTGGGTGAGGCTTGATCGCCCACCCAGCGCCCCCGCAAGGTGACGGCATGCCCTGCCGTGTCGCCCCGCTCAACCAGGATCTCGCCCTCTGGTCTTCTCCCATTGCAGGAACGCATGGTCGGGAGTGCACCCTGGCCTTCGAGGACGGTGAGCTCCTGATCGTGCCTGTTCGCGCGGTGATGGAGCTGCTGACCGCGGATGGCGTAGGCGTGTACTTCCAGCCTCGCGCGGGACGCTGAGCGCCCGCGCTGGACAAGTCGAGCTGGAGCGTCAGGGTCGGGTGAGGGTCCTGAGCAGCACGTGGGCGCTGGCCCAGGCGTCATCCGCAACCGTGAATGACCGCGAGACCTACGGAACTGAAGGGTGAGTGGCCTTCATAGACAGGGGGAGTGTGTCCACCAGGCAAATAAGCACGCACGGCATGAAATGTTATGGGATGCTCTTTTCAGCATGAAGACCGTTCTTCTGACCGCCAGCCTGCTCGGCATCACGCTCACCACCACTGCCCGCGCAGACCACCAGAACGGGAACCTGCGCGCCTTCGAGAGCGTCTGCCCGACCCTGGCGTTCGAAGCGATGGAACGCGAAGACGAAGCGCAGTTCGACCGTCTCGGCCAGGAAATGCTGGCCCTGCTCCAGGAAGCAAAGATTCCCGTGGCGAAGAGCGGCTGCCGGGAGAACGGCATCACCCGCAACCGGCAACTCAACCTCGTGTTCGACTTCTCCAGCACGAAAAGCGGCGGTGCCTACCTTGGAACCCTGGAAGGCTGGCTGCACAAGGAAGGCCTGTACAGTGCACCGACCGTCTGGAGTGACACCTACTATGGCGCCACCCCCGGAACGCCCAACCGCGCGTCACTCAACCGCATCTCCATGGACGTCCTGCACCGCCTGATGGAACGGTTCATTGAGGACTGGGACCTCTCACACGCTGCGGATATGACCGCTCACCACTAAAGACTTCAAAGGCTCACTGATTGCCCCTTAAACGCATTTCTTCCCGAGTGGACCGCACAAGACGCGGTCCGCTCCCGTTGACCAGGAACGCGTTCCTGTTCCTAGGCGACTCAGACGAGGCCAGTGCAGGCTGAAATGTGCATGTTCTTCGGGAGGGAAGCCGGGGCTTGGCCCACAGCCTGACCCCGGCTGAAGGCTTCACGGCGTGAAGCGCTGTTCAGAACGGCGGCCGATGCCATATCGGCCAGCTGAGCGGCGCTATCGGCACTGAGCTTCACGCTGGCGCATTCCATCGTGACGCCCATGCGGGCGATCGCGTTGGTGGCAAGCTGCCTGGCTTTGGCGAGCTGCTGTGAGCAGCGCTTCGTGGCGTACAGGGTTGGGTGCTCGGCACCCAACCCTGGCGGCCTTCCGTCGAAGCCCACAGACACTGGCCAGACAATGACCGCAGCTGGCCGCCGCTCGAGAAGGTCCAGTAGGTACAGATTTCCTGAAAAAGGGGTCACTACGGCCTTGTTATCTGGATCGTGGGCTCGGAGTAAGCAGGGCCGTAAACGACCAGATGGGTACCTCCGGCGATGACATGCCCTCAAACTCCTCCATCAAAGCCTTAAGCCGCCGTCCAAACTCCAGCGCCTGTTCATTACTCAATCGGACATCCAGCCCCTGCGCGAATACCCGTGCGGCACCTGGTGGCGCCGGCCCAACCGGCTGGATCCGGTGCACCACGTTCCCCTCCAGGGTATCCGCCTCGATCACCCACTCGTCGTCTACTCCGGACATAATGCTCGCCAAGGTATCCAAGTGCGTGGATAAGCGGGCCTGAAAGCCACCCCCAAGCAACTCACGAAAGGTTGAGGCAGGCGTGACCGCAAACGGGATACGCCATGGCATCGGCAGTTCGTATTCGCGCACTGGACGGCCTGCGCGTGTACGCACTGATACCTGCTCCACCAGACCCTCCCGTACGAGGCGCTGGAGGACCGCATGCACACTCGACAACGGCCGATTCACACTCCGGGCCAATTCGGCCGCTCCAACCGGACGTTCGCTCAACCGGGCAAGCAGGGGTCCCAATTCCGGATCAAGCAATAGTGCAGCCTGTGGCGCGGTGGCGGTCCTCACGTGAGACATGGGGTCAGCCTACCCGGCCCCAACTCCAAATGCGGGCTGTTCCCGGGAGTTGAGGCGTCCGTACGCTGACCCCATGAATCCCCCTACACGTCTCTGGAACCGGAATTTCACCTTGTGGTTCATCGGTACAGCACAAAGCGCTCTCGGAACGGCGCTGGCTGGACTTGCCCTGAGCTTCCTCGTGTTGCACCAGACTGGGTCAGCCGGCGCGATGGGATTCACGCTGGCGATCGGCTTGCTTCCGGCCCTGCTCTCGCCCCTGGCAGGCACTCTGGTCGACCGCATCCCGCTGCGCGTCCCATTAATGGTCGGCAACCTGCTGAGGATGCTGATTCAGCTTGGTGTCGGCCTGCTCGCCCTGCAGGGCGAGGTCAGTCTGACCGTGATCAATGTTCTCGCTTTCCTGAATGGCCTGGTGGCGGTGTTCTACGGGCCAGCCAGCATGAGCGTGCTGCCCGGCCTGGTCCCTGCGGAACAGATCACTCGGGCGAGCGGCCTGATGGCCAGTGCCACGCAGACCGCAGGCCTGCTCGGCCTGGTGGGCGGCGGCGTGCTTGTGAGTGCGGTGGGCAGTGCACCGAGTCTGATCGTCGATGGGCTGAGTTTCGGGGTGATGGCCGTACTGCTCATGTTCGTGAACCTGCCCGAACGCACGCCGGCCCCTCACCAGCCAGGCTTCTGGGCGGACTTACGGGGTGGTATCACGTACGTGCGGTCCAGCCTGCTGTTGACCTTGCTGCCTGTTATCGCGTTGTTCATTAATGCCAGCCTGGCTCCGATGGAGATGCTGTTGCCGAAGCAGATGCTAACCCTGGGTGCTGGTGCCAGCGGGTTTGGGTTGTTCTTCGCGCTGATCACGGGAGGCATGCTCGTGTCCAGTGTGGCCGTCGCCGTTCTGAATGACCGCGTGAAGCCCGGCTGGATGTCTTCCGTCGGTCTCGGTGGCATTGCGCTCAGCCTGCTGCTGCTCGCGTTGGCCCAGACCACCTGGCACTTGTGGGGGCTCGCTCTGCTGACCGGCCTTGCCCTGGGGGTGGCCAATACTGGGATTGGGGTGCTGTTTGCGACCCTGATCCAGCCGGAGTTCAGGGGTCGGGTAGCGAGCCTGCTCGGGATGGTCAGCAGTATGGGGCAACCTCTGACGTTACTTGTTCTGGCACCGGCAGCTGATCGGGTCAGCATTTCCCTGATGTTCGGCCTGGCTGGGTGTGTGACGCTGGCAGGTGCACTGGTGTGGCACTGGGCCGTCCGTCAGCACGATTTCAGGTCAGCGACATTGGCCCCGGCAGGGTAGGGGAAGGAGAACTTTCATCCGGCAGTTCAAGCAAACGACGGCTGGTTGTGGCTCGCGTACACCGTCATGTTTCTGGAGTTGACCCGCTGGCGCAGCGCGCAGCGTCACGGACTTTATCGCTGTCGGCACGGTGGGCGTAAACCTAGAAGACGCGACGGGCCGGCTGGCCCTCAGGCTCCCCTTACGTGAGCGGGCGCCGAACCAGGATCAGCGCGCACGCGACTGCGCCCAGCAGGCCTGCCACACTGCCCAACCGGTCGGCCTGGGTGGTGAGCGTGTGCAGGTGCCCTGAGTGATAAAGGAAGTGCGTCACCGCATAAGCCAGGACAGCCCAGCCGGCGACAGGCGCAGCCACGTGGTCAGGACGGCGCCACGCGAACCAGATCAGCATGGCCAGGCTGAGATTGAGCCCGCCAACATCCCGAACGAGGTGCTCGTTATAAGGCCCGTCCCCAGCCACCCAGATGCCAAAACCCGGGAACCGGTCGTAAAAGGCGCGTGGGAGAAACAGAGCCCAGACGCCGACCAGCACGGACGTGAGCCCCAGATACCCCAGAGCCAGGCAGGTTAGTGGAGGGGTGCGCGTCTTCATGTCAGGACCGCTTTCGCTCGTTCACGGGTTGTGGTCGTCAGCCAGGATGCCCAGCTCTCCCCGACCACCTCCGCGCGGTGACCGACCGCGGCCTGCTCCTGCCAGGCCCGGAATAAGGGAACGGGCAACGGCAGACGAAGCAGCCCGCCTCTGCGGCCCCGCCAGGACCGCGCCAGGTGCTCCAGGGTCAGGGTGTCCGGCCCGGCGAGTTCCTGCGCGTGGCCCGCAGGGTCACCCAGCGTCCGCTGGACCAGCGCCTGCGCCACGGCCTGCACTGCCACGGGCTGAAGGGTGACACCCGTGGGGACCAGGGCCAGGGGACCGACGGTCAACCGCTGCAGCAGCTGCGCAATGAATTCATGAAACTGGGTGGAACGCTGCACCGTGAGTGGCACGCCACTGGCCCCGAAGAGGCGCTCAATCTCCAGCTTCTCGCGGTAATACGGCGCCCGCTGCATGCGTTCCAGCCCGGTGATGCTCATGTAGACGAGGTGCCGGACGTCACTCGCGGGCAACGACTGGAGCAGCCTCTGCGCCAGGTCCAGGTCAGCGGACGCCTTGAGCGGCTGGGTGGCCAGGTGCAGCACGGTATCAGCTCCCTCCATGGCGCGGGGCATAGTCTCAGGCGCGTGGAGGTCGCCCTGAATCCAGGTCAGGCCCGGCCTCTGAGGTCCCGGCCGGCGGGCTATGGCACGGACCGTGGCGCCCTCTGCCAGCAGCCTGGGAATCACCTGACGTCCCAGCAGGCCGGTTCCCCCAGTAACGAGAACGGACTTCACGGGCGGCCTCCACCCGCGAGTTGACCCCGGGCTGAGGTCGGGTGAGCGGTGCGGTTATGCGCGCGGGCTGAAATAGAAGCATGGCCCTTCGGGCGGGGGGCAGGCGCAGGAACGGAAAGCATGGTGTGCATCGAAGACTCCTGTAATCATTACCGGTGCCGGGCCGCGCTGGCCGAGGGATCCGGGTGCCCCGGGAGCGGCGCAGTTGATTCGGGCACGTTGAGGTCAGGGAAGCAGGGCCAGCAGCAGGTGACGCAGATGGGCTCGCCGCTCGGCCAGAAATTGCGGGTGGTCAGGGTCGAGTCCCAGTGGGACACCAAATGACCTTCCGTAGGACAGGTGGGCGTACCCAGCACCCAGCAGGGACAGCGTCAGATGGGCGGCTTCCGCGTCGGACAGACCGGGCTGAAGCAGTTGAAGCTGCTTCAGCCCGCCCTGCATGGCCGCCGCGTGAGCAGGCAGGCGGGGCAGCAGGTCATGGCCCTGCAGCTCGGCCCACTGAATCAGCCGCAATGCCTCCGGGTGGTCCTGGTGGAACTGCAGCAGGTGCTCCAGCAGGGCGTCTCGCAGTGCTGCCCGGGTGGCTTCAGGACCGGCATGCGCCAGAACGCGCGGAACGATTCCGGCCACCAGGGACGCTTGAGTTTCAAGTACCGCTTGCCAGAGCTGCTCTTTGGAACCAAAGAAGTAGCTGGGCGTGGCCCGCGCTACGCCTGCGGCGGTGGCAATGTCCTGCAGGCCGGTGGCCGCGAACCCTCGCGCGGCGAACAGCGCTGTCGCGGCCACCAGGATGGCGCTGCGGGTGGCGACCGCGTCACGCGCCTTTGGTGCTGGTGCGCTCACCGTGCCTCAAGGTGCAGTTGGTGAGCGGAACTGCGGCTGCCCCAAAACAGTGGGCCTTCCTCTTGAAACAGGAAGTGCCAGGCCGTAAGGGTAGCGGTCATGATGCCGGCGAGAACTGCTGGGTCGCCTGCCACAACGCTTTGCGCCTCCTCCTGTGTCGTGGAATGCAGGACGACCAGTGCGCTTGAGTGGTCGGTATACGGGCCTCCAGCTAGGATTCGCCCCTGCTGGTGGAGGGCCTGCAGATACGCGAGGCGTTCGTAGAGGGGTTGCTCAACGGTGGGTCGGCCTGGCGACCAGTAGGGGCCGGGGGTGTAGTGGAGCACGTGGCGTTGCAGCATCCAACCTCCTGATGGAAAACAAGCTGAACGTTCATTCAGTAATTCCACCATACTGTGGGTCGGGGCTGAAATGTAGGACAAGTGACCCTTGATGGCAGTCCTGCTGCTGACCACGCGTATCATGACAACGAAGCGCGGAGAGTGGACACATCTCCCAGTTGCGCTGCTGGGAGACTTGCAGACGGTCTACACCCTTGTAAGTTGGTAGGTGGGACAGGACGTGGCAGACCGATACACCCTTGATCGATCAGATCGGTTTTGAGCGAGCGTCGCCACGTCTGCCCGTCCCGGCCCGCAACCCGGACAGCTGCCAGAACCCAGGAGTTCGTTTCAGCAAGGTCGGCGACCGCCGGAATGGTGCGAGGCGCGCCGCTCTTGGGCGCATCACTCAGGCCCGCGATACGGTCCCGCGCTTCTCGAATTGAGTCGCCACCGTACGAAACCGTTACAAGCAGTTCACTGCTCCTCCGTGTCACCGGCATTCTTTCCTGTCCGGGCCTCCAGAAAGCGTTGCTG
>NZ_BMPP01000035.1 GCF_014647655.1 Deinococcus malanensis | reverse complement strand
TCGACGCTGAAGTTGCCCGGTTCACGCTCGACAAACACACACGCGAGGTTGCCGTAGGGGTCCGCCTGCGAGAGGGGTTTGGGCTTGAAGGTGAAGTTGCGCACACCTCCCACACCGCCTGGGACTGTCTCGGTGTTGTCAGGCACCAGGTTGACGCCGATCGAGTGGCCCTCGTACCTGATCGTCATGGTGGCGCTCATGTTGAAGGTGACCGGCGCGTTGCGGACGTCGATCTTGTAGCGTCCCTGGGCATCGGTCCGGGCGATGAGGTTGCTGTTGTACGCGGCGGTATTGTCTGCCACGACCTCCACCCCAGGCAGCGGCACCCCCTGCTCGTTTACCACCGTCCCCGTGATGTAACCGTAGGTGGGCGCGGGCGGCACGGGGTCGCTAGGTGGTGTGGGAGAAGGCGCGGGTGGAGTGGGTGCGGGCGGGGTAGGTGCAGGCGGGGTGGGAACTGGATCGCTGGGTGGGACGGGGTTTGAAGGGGGCATGGGATCGGGGCCGGGTGCCGGGCTGGTCGGAGGCGTAGGGTTCACCGGAGGGACAGTGCCGGTCTCCGTGCAGGCGCTGAGCGCCATGGAGAGCAGCAGTGCGACAACCATTCCCGACTTCTTCACGTGTGTCTTCATGTCTATGCTCCTTCGCTCCTTGAGCGTGGATGTAAGGTACGAGCGTGGGAATGGCTGGCAGATGTTGCACGCTCCTACCATGGGCGGTCTGAAGAACAAAGAGCACTCCATTGCGGTATGCCGGGCTTTCAGGTGATGGCATTTGGAGCGCAGCAGCATGACCCTCACGGCCGTACGGGAGAAAGCGCCCGAAGCAGAACGCATCGAAACGAACAAGTGCAGTGACACGATCAGCGCCCAGGTGGGCGTGTCACAATGGTCGTCGAAGTACCCTCACCTGGAGTATCGTCTGATCAGCGCGAAGAACACGCCCACCTCAGCCTTCAAAGCCGGCTGAATTTCAACGTGAATTATTACGCTCGGAATGACCGTGGCTGGGATGTTGAGTACACCTTCAAAATGACGCAGGCTGGACCGAAATTGCTCACGACGGGTCAGCACGACAAGTGGACAACGACCATGAAGGGCAAAGTGCTGTTCACGGAGGAGGACTCCCGCAGCACCGCGACGATCACGATGTTCTAAGCAAGAGGCGGGACAGTCTCTATCAGCCGTTCAGCTGCGGGGTGTACTCTCAACTGGCCTGATGTGACGGGCTCCCCGCTGTCGGTCGACTGACCAGCAGCGGCAGTGCTGGTTAAAAATATTCCTGGCGCAACGGTCATCTCGTACTTCATGACCCCGTGCCATGCCTTCCTTCCCTCATGGAGAATGGTGCTTCTGAAGCGGTGACCTGGAAGCCCTGCCTGGTCCACGTCGTTAGTGACTCGAAGTACGTCACCGATCCGACCCCTCCCCCGGTCAATGCTTGAGTTGTCGCCTGACACCGGTTATGTTGATTCCGACGACCGGGTTTCCCGGTGTTGGGTTGCCGTTCTTTCCCCGGAGGATCTTCCTTGACCATCTCTCTCCACTAACCCTTGGTTCTTTGCTTGTCTTGGCCTATCTGCTGAGACCCTGACCTGATGTGGAGTCGAGATGTTACAACTCAAAAATGTGTCCCATACGTTTGGTGACACGCCCGTCTTTTCGGGCATCACCCTGGATATCGGACCAGCCGAACGCCTCGCACTGATTGGTGAAAATGGCAGCGGGAAGACCACCCTGTTGCGTCTCATGGCTGGCCTCGAGCAAGCTCATTCAGGACAAGTAACCGGGCGAGCGCGCGTGGCCTACATGGCACAGCTCACAGAGCTGCACGAAACCACAGTCCTGGACGCCGTGACGCCGCCTGCACTGAAGGAAGCGCGCGTCGCGTTGGACGCCTCTGCCGCACAACTTGACCACGGCCGAGAGGACGACGCTCTGGCGTTCGTACAAGCAGAGGAGGCGTACCGCGAGGCGGGCGGCTACCTCTTTGAAGGGCTCGCCGCAGCAGTTCTGGCTGGTCTGCATCTGCACGAGGATATGGCGGCCAGTACCCTATCAGGTGGGCAAAAAAGGCGCCTGATGCTCGCTCAACTGCTGTTGAGTCCTGCGGATGTGTACCTGCTTGATGAACCCACGAACGACCTTGATGCCAACGGCGTGACCTGGCTTGAACACTGGGTTCAGGCAAGCCCAGCGGCCTTTGTGCTGGCCAGCCACGACCGGGCATTCCTGAATGCGGTGACGACCCGCACCTCAGAGCTGGAACGGGGCACCCTGACCGTGTACCCCGGCGCCTACACAGAAGCAATGACCGTCAAAGCGGCATTGAGATCGGCTCAGGAGCGAGACCATGCAGCGTATCAACGCAAACGTTCTGCCCTGCAGGAAGAGCGGCAACTGCGGCAGAGCAAAGCGCGCAGCGCGAACCAATACAACCACAAGCGGGCACGTGACGCTGACAAGCTGCTCGCCAAAGGCAAAGCGCAGAATGCTCAGAATGTGAACGCAGGGCGTGCCCGGGTGCTGGAGCGCGCCACTGCACGGTTAGATGAGGCAGCGCCCCCAAAACCGTTCGACGACCGGCGGATGATCAGTCTGAACCTGCCTGACGTAACGTCAGGACCGACGGACGTGTTGACCGTCCGCAATCTGCAAGTCGCCTGGGGAGATCAGGTCATCCTGAAGAACGTACACCTGAACGTGCGGCGAGGCGAGCGGATCGTACTGACGGGCGTCAACGGCAGTGGAAAAAGCTCCCTCCTCGCGGCCCTCGTGATGGGAACGCCCAACGCCTCCCTGCATCGCTCGGGAGAGGTCCGGTGGGGGACTGGCTTGACCCGGTACACCGCAGGTCAACTGGGTGAGGAGCTGAGGTGCACCGTGACTGTGGGTGAGGCACTCCTTGCAGCCAATCCGATGCTGACGCCACATCAATTACATGAAGTCGCGGCCCAGCTCGGGGTTCCTGGAGGCCCTGCGAATGCCGTCTCGCACCTGTCAGGTGGTCAGCGAACTCGCTTGACGCTTGCCCGCCTGGGGGTCACGCGGGCCCAGGTGCTGGTTTTGGATGAACCCACCAACCATTTGGATCTCCAGGCCATCGAGGCGTTGGAAGGACTCCTTCTGTCGTATCCAGGGACAGTGCTGCTCGCGACGCATGACCGTACGCTCATGCGGAAGGTGGCAACACGTCGGTGGCACTTGGAGAATCATCAGATCATTGACGTCTGAGCGGAAGAGTGCGAAAGCTGCGTCTTGGGAGGTCAATGCCATGGTCGGCCGTGCCAGCGACCTTTCCCTGGAGGTGAAGTATGACGAAGGGGAGCAGCGCTGGGCGTCGCTGGTAAATGAGGCGGCCGCCCACGCTCATTTCGAGCCGGACCTCTGGCCCGCGTACAAAGCGGCTTACGACGCGCACTACGCGTTCTATGAAGCTGTGCCCCGCTTCTCGAAGGCGTTCAATGAAGCGGTGACTCCTCCCGCGGATGCGAGGCTTACGTTGCGCAGATGGATGAGGCATATAACGCGTACCAGAGTGGGTTGCGGCATTTCGCCAAGGATCAGGAGCACGCGATGGCCCATCACACCGCGTTGATGGTCAAGCATCACACCGCCCTGGCGGCGCATCTTCCGGACCCAAAAGCCCGCGCGTCCAAACGCATGTTTATTGCTGCGGTGGCCAAAGGAAATTTTTACGCACATCTGGTGGAGGCAGCCAATCAGATTACGAGTCCGGTCTACGAACTGAAGTGCGACAAAGGCAACGTGCCTCAGGTGCAGCTCAAGATCGATGAGTTCACCGACCTTTCAGCTGATCCGTGCGGCGGGGTACCCACGGGCATCAAACTCAAGTCGAAAGTGCCCTCCAAGGCGATCTGGCTTGACGGGTACGGCCTAAGTTTCGGCGAGAGCTGTCAGAAGCTTGAGGTGGAGCTCTCCGCCAGTGTAGGCGTCGGGTTGTTCGCGGCAACCCATCTCGACTGGAAAGGAACCGGCACCCTGTTTTTCGGCATTAAAGGTGAACTCAAAACTCCGAAGGTCGGGCCGCTGGGTGGAAGTGCCACCGCCAAGGAGAGCATCTACATCAAGTTCAGCCGCAACGGCATCGTCGATGCCGGCCTGCGGGTGGAAGCGAAAGGCACCGCCGCTCTGGGCCAGGACGCCGTCAATGGCTTGTGGGAAGCGAAGTTTGAGCAGGAGGTGTCGCTGCAACCGTGGACTACTGGACACAGCGCTAGTTCCTCCCGCGCATGAACGCTGGAGAAATGGGCGCAGGGTGGTCCTCCTTTCTCTAGCGTCTACGCCTGGCCCTGGCGCAGTTCTCGTGTCAGGGCGCGGACTCCTGGCCGGCAACACGTCCCGGCCATCCTCCTCACCGTACGTTGAAAGCTCGGGAGGCGGCCAGATCTGCCGCCCACAAGGAGGACGAACATGATGTACGAACGGCCGGAGCCAGCCTGCTTCTTAGTGGATTGCTTGGGGTAAGCGCGGTGCTCATTCACCCGCTCACCCTCACGCACGAGCGGACAATACCTGCACACATGCTGTTGCTGCTGAGCGTGCTGCTGATCATGCTGGGGCTCCCGGCGCTGCTCACGCGGCAGGGTGAACGGGCAACCCGGGTGGGGGCCGCCGGGCTGGTGATGGTGTTTCTGGGACTCGCTTCTATGGACGTGCTGCACTCGGTGCTTGACATCTCTGCGTTGCCTGCCTTGATGAGCGATCCGGCCACCCACCACCTCGTGAGTGAGCAGGGCACCTTCGGGCAGGCCCTCAGCAAGACACCGTATATGGCGCTGACGATGATTGGTGGCCCGCCGCTGCTGCTTGGCCTGCCCGTCCTCGGGTGGTCACTGTGGCACACCCTCCCGAACCGCCTTCTTGCCGTGCCGCTCTTCGTGACTTCGGTGCTGCTGATCGCCGGCTTCGCGGTCCTGCCACTCCTGTCGCTTGGGCAGGGTACGTTGTACGTGACGCTCGAGATGCTGGGACTGACGCTGCTCCAGGTTCCCCATGATGCTGCCTCGACCCTGGCGGTCGGCAGCCCCGCCTGATCCAGCGGAACTGAAAGCCCTGTGTTCGTCACCCAATCCACCAAAGAGGGGCAACCCGGTCTCGGGCCACCCCTCGCTTCATGGTCTGGAGCCTGGGCCCTTGAGGTGGACGGTGATGGCTTCTTTGAGTGGAGTGGGGCGGTGTTCAGTCGGACACTCTCCGGAAGCGCCGCGGGCCACGGAGGGCAGGCAGCACAGGTGGCGCGCGGCGGAAACTACTTCACGATGGGAAGACGTTTGAGGGCCTGCGTGGCCAGGGCCAGAGCGACGTCGCGGCGCGCAGCGAAGCTGGCATCCACCTTGCCCAGGTTCACCGCCATCAGCATGCGGCCCCGGACGACTCGCACGCTGACGGTTTCACCCTGCTCGGAGATGAACGCGTCGTCCCCCAGACCGGTGAGCTTGCTGATATTCGTAAGCCGGCGCTCGCGGGTCATCTGCAGATTGGCAGCCAGGGCTGCGCGGGCAGTGGGGGCTGAGTCGAAGAAAGCGGTTTCGATCAGGGTGCGGACCTGCTCCAGGTGGCCTCCAGGACCGCGCGGTGACGGGATCCGGTAGGAGCAGCTTCGCCCGGCGATACCTTCCAGAGGTTTTTCGAGGGCCCGGCCGTCCGCGATGGGGAGAAAGATCGGCTGGACCACCGGAACCGACATCACCTGACACATGTGAAAGGCTGGGACCGCCGCCGGCGCCGCAGCGGCCAGGGTCAGGCCGGCGGCCAGCAGGGTGGTGGAAACCAGGCGAAAGTGGGGTTTGATGAGCGCGTGAATCGGGTGCGGGATGGTGTGCATTGGAGCCTCCTGAACCCACCCTATGGACCGGGGCATGACTGCAGGATGTTGACGGTCAGGCGTCCAATGGCTTCTGTGGACCGTTCAGGAACCAGAAAAGCCGGGCCCTCCGCATGACCGGGCCGGTCCCCATGGGAAGCCGCCTGTGTCTCTTGGAGTGCCGGCGGTGATCCGAAAATTCAGGGGAATCCGACCTGGCCCCACATGCCCGGATAAGGCCACTGTGAAGCTCACGGTGGCCACTGGAGGGGTCCCCGGGTAGCACAGACAAATTGGAGGGCGAAGTGTTGAACAGGGCGGGGGAGCAATTCCGCTGCGCGTCATCAGGGCGTCACGCTCCAGCCATGATCGACTTCGTACCCTCAGGCACCGCAAAAGGAAGCCGCGGAAAGGGGAGATGGTATGGAGCATGAACAGAACAGCGCAGTTGAACTGACCCTGGATGGACGGGTGTACGTAGTGAGGGTGTGGCGTGGTGAGCCGCAGCCAGGGATGATGGCGGGTCCTGCCTGGCATGCCACGGTGCGTGAAGGAACCACGGGCGTGCGGCGAACGTTCGGGAGCGTCGACGACTGCATCGAACACCTTTACGGAGAACTTATGCGCCGCTGAATCAGACGGCTGGGCCTGGTATCTGAGGTTGTACCGGTGTTACGCAGTTCAAACTCAGCGGCCCAAGGCTGTCTGACAGGATGGCGGGCTTCAAGCTCGGCTAGGCTGAGATACCCCAGGGTCGGGGGTCGACGTTTGCTGTTGGGTCAGCCGTTTGATTTCCTTATGTTCAGAGGTCAGCCGGGCTTCTGACGGGTGGAACGACCCATCTCGAGGTCTTTGGCGGGCCAGCTGAGCGGCTTGCTGCTTGAACTCAGCAGAATACGTCTGTCGTAGTCCCATATCTTGCCTCGTTGTCGGTATTCTCGGAGTTCCTGTCTCCGTCGACGCACAGCTGGCGCAACCTCAGCTTGGTGTCCAGGGCTACCGCATAGAGCTGCGGGGAGCGTGGAGGGGAACCGTGCAGTAATCGACACGGTCAGCGAGGCGGCGTAAGGTTGCGGCAAGCCTGGCTCGGGCGCCAGGACGCCTGAGGAGGCGTCTGACTTCTGCCTCGTAGAAGTGTTGAGTGAGGCGTTCCTCGTACACGTCGTTGGCCGGGGTATAGAGGGGGCGTGAGAGGTCGTCGTTCATGTCGTCTCCTTTCTCTCCGAGGTGGCGTGGAGGTACGGCGCGAGGTGATCGTGCAGAACTTGAAAACCCTGGTGACTCAGGCAGTAGTAAACGGAGGTGCCTTTCTTTTTGGCGCTGACGAGGCCAGCGTCGACCAGGACTTTCATGTGGTGACTGATGGTGGGTTGGCTCAGGCCGAGGGCCTGGCTGATGGTGCCGGCGAAGCATTCCCCGCGGCGTCTGGCTTCCTCCACGCGCAGGAGGAATTCGAGGATCTGTTGGCGTGTCGGGTCGGCGAGGGCGCGAAGGACGTCGTGGTGGACCGCAGGACTCATAACATCAATGTACATCTAAATAGACATTTGTCAATATAGATAGGCACTGATGCTTAGAGGAGACGGGGCCGATCTCCTCTTGCTGGCCAGTTCCCTTACTTCAGCGCGTCTTAGCTGCCAGCTGACCCTTTGCCCGCAACTGCCGGCAGAACCGAAAAATCGGCAGAACTCCTGTTCAGCGTTCAACCATTCGTGTTCAGCTGGGACAGGAAAGCGGTAAGGAGGGTCCCGAAGGCGGCCGGGTCCTCAAAGCTGGGTAGGTGGGCTGTCCCACGCATCACCTGGAGCTGAGCATGCGGCAGGTGCGCACGCAGCCGCGCGCACCGCTCCTGGGCGTGCGGGAAGTCCAGATCCCCACAGACAATCAGGGTCTGCTGCGTCAGCTCACCCAGCCGGGGCCAGGCTGGCGGCGCTGGCTGTTCTTCACCGCGTGGCGCCACGCGCAGTGCCACACCATTCATCTGAAGGAACAGGTCGCGCCGTTCACCCGTGACGCGTCCTTCCGGGCCAAGGACCCCGTCGAGCCAGATGCGCGCTTCCAGGTGATTGAGCCGGTCGATATCACCTGAGGTCTCAACCTCCTCGAGTTCCTCCAGGATAGCCTCAACCGCCTCGGGGAAGATATCCGGCGCGGGCGCACCTCCAACCGCCGGTGCAATGAGGACGAGACCATCGACCCGGTCCGGGTGGGCGAGAGCGAAGTCAATGGCAATTTTTCCACCCTGCGAGCAGCCCACCAGGGTGGCGCTGCGGACGCTAGCCGCGTCAAGCAGCGCGAGCAGGTCGCTGACCGGGGCATATGATCCGTCAGCCGGGAGGGTCTGACCGAAGCCGCGGCGGTCATATGTAACCGTGCGGTGGGTTCGTGAAAGGTCGTGAATGGTCGCGTCCCACATGCGGCGGTCCGCGACCCCCGCATGTAGGAACACGACCGGGCGACCCTCGCCCTGGAATTCACCTATCAGCATGGCCTGGCCGCTTGGCACCTGAAGTTCAGTCATGGTTGTCTCTCCTGGCCTGCGCGGTCCGCCCGCGCAGGCCAGGCCAGCCTAAATGCAGCGCCGTGGCTCCCGGATGACATTCCCCGTGTGCGGAGCAGCCGTGGAGGTACCGTGAGGTTGTGGTGGCTTGATCTGGGTGTCCGGCTGGACAGCCGCCGGGCGCGCCGGGACAAAAAGGGGAATGCCGGTGGCCCTACACCTCCGCGCGTCACTCCCCACGCAAGACCAGCGATTCCGCCTGCCGCACCAAACCCCAACTGGCAGCTAAGCTGATTGAAGCAGTGGGTCCTGACTGGCCACAGTTGCGTAGTGGTGGCCGATTGTCTGCATGGAAGCAACAGGTACTTCCTGACGGACCAGCTCAGGGGGTGTATCCCCCCTTCGCCATGACATCGTCCAGATTTTCCGCCTGGTAGCATGAGCAGGGCGAGCCGGGTAGGGTTAAGGAAATGACGCGGCATGCCGCGCCAACCATCTACCCTGACTTTCAGGAACGATGACAGACGGCTGGTGCGGCGTGCCGAACTGGCTGGGGAACCGTATGGTTCTGGGCGCGAGCTGCGCCTGGCGGTCGTGACACCACCCCATACCTGATCACCACTCTGCGTGAGGGCGACCAGGACGCTTCTCCGATGCGTGTTCATGTCCTCCGGCTTCTTCGCATCAGTGGCTGTAAACCAGGGAGGGTACTGAAGAATTTTACCGCTGCTTGGTGTGGACGGAAGTAAGGTAAAGCTGTGCGGTTAAGGCCCGGCGAGGCGGTAAACGATACGCCGGGCCCTGTCGCCACGCGGAGGGCGTCAGGATTCGAGACGGGCGGCCAGGTCACGCAGGGCGGTGGCGAGGCGCGTGCGGGGTGGGGGCCGGCGGAGGGTACGCCGGATTTCCGCATCGTGGAGCTGGCGGGCCAGGTGAGCTTCATACGCGTGGTGGTCGACATAACGGCCGAGGTAGGGATTCATGGGGTCTCCTTTGGAGTGACGTGGCACTCGACAGCAGGGCTCAGGATTTAGAAAGCATCCAATCGTGCAATGGTCAGAGCGGGGCGCTCTTGGATGGCGGAGAGGGTCGGCAGGGCAGACCTGTGATCTTGGTATGGGCTCGCTTCTTCAGGCCTGTTTGCAGCCTCACCGACGAAGCTTGGAAGGCTGACAGCCACTGCTCATACATTCCCGGTAACGCGCGTTGAGGAAGTTGACGCGCTGGACCGTCATATCCACCGCACATCCGGTGTAAATCACCTCACCCAGTCTGCTGTCCCGGCCGGTGCACTCTGAGTCACGCCGCGCCAGCCACGACCGCTGCGTTTGGCGCAGGTTCACCTGGGCAGCTGCTGGCAGGCGTTTGAGCAGCTTGCCGTACACTGCGTTCAGCTCGTCGTCTGCCTTAACCAGCACCTTGCTCAGGCAGTACACCTCGTCGAAGGTGTTGCCAGGGGTATCGCAATTGCTCTGTGCTCCTGCGGAACTCAGCAGCCCGGCGCCCACCACGAGCAGCGCAACCCTCCAGGTTTCAGGGCGGAACAGGCTGGCGGATGGTGAAAGGGGGGCGTCGCTGCACTGCATCTTCTTGCTCATAGGGTCCTCCGGACTGCGGGCGCGTCGGCTCCCGTCAACTTCTTCTCTCCAGCACCGTACGGCGGGCAACATGACTGGTGGATGACACGGGGCAGGCCCCAGTTGTCAACGCAAGATTCCGGTGCTCTTGCCGGGCGCCTGAGGGTCGAGAGCGTCGGCACTCGATATGGGCCCGCGCCTTCCGCACTGCGGGCAGGATCTTGGATGTAAGTTCCTGACGGCGCCTGGTCCACGACATGTGTGCCCGGCAATGGAATCACGCGGCAACACTGGCCAGCCATGCACCCCTTCCTACCTTGTGTTCACCGCGGCCCCGAAGCCGTAAGGAGGAAGTAAGTTCATGAAGACTCACATCATTCTGTCTGGCCTGAGCCTTGCCCTGGCCACCACCGCCTACGCCGCCAATTCGCCTGCCAAACAGCCCGCCAAGCCGGTGGTCCTGGGGACCACGCAACTCGACGGACAGAACGCCAGGCTGGGTCAGACCTTCACGGTCGGCAAGCAGCAGCCCATCAACATCACTCTGCTGAGCGCGGCCTACAGCACCAGCCGCGTCATGCTTGGCACCCAGATGGTCGTTCCAAAACCCAACGAGAAGCTCCTCGTGCTGCGCTTTACTGCGCACAACCCCACCAAATCCGACACGAGTCTTTATGGCCTGCGCTTCACAGCTGTGGACGCCAAGGACGTCAATCACGTGAGTGAAAGTGCTTTTGTACGCGCGGGCACCAGCGAAGAATTCCGGGCGTCGCTCAAGCCCGCTCAGAAAGTGGAGGTCGTGTCGGTCGTCCGGGTGCCGGCCTCTGGGGTGGTGCCGAAACTGATTGCGCAGCGGGGGGAGGGCCCCGTGGTGCGCTATGACCTGCGCGGTCAGGTCAAGGGAGTCCCTGCACCATTTGCTGATTCCAAAGACGCCAGCGGCGCGACGGCGCTGGTGGATGCGCCGGGCAAGCTGGGCACCGTGTACGCCATGGGGCAGTACGACATGAAGCTTGAAGAGGTATCGTTCTCCTCAGAACCTATGCTGGGCCGGGAGGTTCCCGCTGGCAAGCGCTACGTCCTCGCCACAGTCACGATGAAGAACGCAGGGGTGGACGCAGACAGCCCCTCTCACTACAGCTTTGATTCCGAGCTTGTAGACGCGGACGGAGAGCCCGTGCCTTTCTGGATCCTCGCCAAAGGCAACCGCCCCGAGGAGGCCATCAACCGCAGCGTCAAACCCGGTGAGGAGTACCGCGTGCGCCTCGTCTACATTGCGCCTGACAACGTGAACCTGCGCTCACTGGTGCTGCGCGAACCGAACACGCATGGCGTGGTGTTCGATCTGAAGCAGTTGAAATAAGTCCGCTTTATGTCGTCGTGCTGCCCAGGAGGAATTCTGGGCAGCACGACGATCTCGACCTTAAACCTATACCGCAGCGCGCCGACTACGGTGACTTGACCGACTGGCTGAAGAAAGCCGTGATGAACCTCGTCGAGGAAGTAAAGAGATGACCGTGCCCTCAATCCAGGCGACGGACCAGCGCAACGTGGTCTTCCTGAAACCCGGCGCGCTCGTAAATGCGTCGGGCCCGGGTGTTGTACCAGGAGGCCTTCAACATGATCTCTACCGCGCCCCTGGCCTTAGCCCACTCTTCAATGGACTGCAACAGGAACCGTCCCACGCCCAGACCCTCGGCTTCTTCGCTCACGGCCAGATCCTTGATGAACGCGCCGCGCTCCTTCGGATGCCAGTACAGCAGCGTGAAGCCCACGGGCTGACCCTGAGGGTTCTGCGCGATCAACACGGCGGAACCTTCCTCAGGCTCATGAAGGGCTTGCGTGAACAGCCCTCGGTAGCTCGCTGTCATCTCAGCTTGATTGCGCCAGGCGGGGGCAGTGGCGGTGAGGCGGGGTGCCAGGCTAAGCATGAACGGCAGGTCGTCAGGGGTGGCTTCTCTGAGGGTCAATGTCGGCATCACCTCTGGAGTGTATGGAGCGGTGGGTGATCCGGCGATGACACACCCACGACTCCGGCGTGGGTGGTGGCACAGCCTTGACGCGGTTGAAGCCTACCTCGCGCATTCCCGACCCTGATGTGCGTCAGGCGACCCGCGTCAGGTTGGGCCTAGATTTTCTGGCGGCTGAAATTGTTCTACCTGCAGGCCCTGTCTCGGCGCAGGGAAATCCGGTCGATGCACGAAACGGACTCCACAACTCAGCAACACTGCCACTCCCACGTCCAGTGCGGCCCACTCCAGCAGTCACAGATGTGCCCAGTAGCCTGACCTTCCCGCCTAACCTGAATGCCATCTGGCGCGCCATGGTCATCAATACCGAAAAGGGCCCCACGGCCCGCGTGCTGCTCAGCCGGGAGAGTTGTCGGTACCGCCGCACCGTGCAGAACGTCATCCGGTCCCTGGGCAACCCCACCACGCCGACGGGCGCCCGCCTCGCCCTCACGTTGACCGCCTGCCCGCCATACCGGCGAGCTCGCGACCTCAGCAACATGCCAAAAGGGCGGATGCAGGGGTGTGCGGCTGGACAGGCGCGTCGCCCGGACTGTGACGGTGGGTGTCATCCGCCAGCCATCGTGCTCTTTCTACCGTAGGTCCCAGAAGGCAGCGCATCAGCCAGGCTGACACTGCCCGAAGGAGTCCACCATGAAAAGCACCATTCTGACTGCCCTCACCCTGTCCCTCCTCGGCGTTGCTGCGGCCCATGCGGGCCACGACGCCACTGGCGCCCTGACCTTCAGCCTGAGCGAGCCCAGCGCTTCGAAGTTCACCGTTGCAGGCCCCGCCCAGGTGGCCCAGGGCTTCACCACGGTCATCCTGGAAAACACCAGCAAGCAGGCGTTCACGCCGGTACTCGCCCAGCTGAAGAACGGGGCCACGGACGCCCAGGTCAAGGCGGCTCTGGGCAAACTGATGCAGTCACGCGGTGAGGACATGAGCGCCATCCTGAACCTTGCTGACTTCGTGGGCGGCACTGCCAGCCTGGCGCCCGGCGCCACCTTCGAGTACGGCACCAGCCTGCGCAGCGGCAAATACGTCCTGTTCGGCTTCGGGGCCACGGAAGAAGGCAAGCCTTTTTATGACCTGGGGCAATACAAGACCTTTACCGTCACCACGGCCAAGAACGGTGCGGCCGTGCCCAAGGCCGACGTGAAGGCCACGCTCAAGGACTTCAAGGTGGAACTTCCCAAGACCGTGAAGGCCGGCAAGCAGCTGTGGGAAATTTCCAATGCCGGTCAGGAGACCCACCACCTGATGCTGATGCGCCTCAACGACGGCAAGACCATGAAGGATGTGGAAGCCTTTTTCAAGGCTCCGGATCCCAGCCAGGCGGGCGCCCCTCCCTTCGAAGATGTGGGCGGACTCGAAACCCTCTCCAAGGGACGCAAGGCCTTTACGAGCTTCGACCTGAAGCCGGGTGAGTACCTCGTGGTGTGCTTCCTGCCCAGCGCCAAACAGCACGCCCCCCACTTCGCGCTCGGGATGATCAGCACGGTCAGCGTCAAGTAACGCCCTGCGCCGGCACCCAACCACGCTTTCATCTGCTGGAGTGCCCGAGTCAGTGTTCGGGCACTCCAGCATTCTTGCCAGATAGCCCTGGCATCCGTGGGAACAGACCGTGTCCCGTTTCTCAGCCGCATTCGCGCGGCCCGTTCCGTACCATGCAGCCCACCCGGGTAGAAAAGGAAGCTTATGTCTGTACTCCACTTTATTCGTGTCTGCCTCGTCGTCCTCCTGGCTGGCGCATGGGGAAAAGCAGTGGCAGGGAACGCTCAGTCCCGCGCGCAGCTGATTGATGCCTTTCTGGCTGCGCCTACCGGAACTGTGCCTGTGACGCAGTTCACTGGGGAGACCCGGGAGGTCACGCTGGAAGTTCGCGACATCGAAGCGGAGATCGCGCCTGGAGTCAAGGTCAGGCAGTGGGCTTTCGGACTGCCAGGGAAGCCGGCCAGCGTGCCCGGCCCCGAACTGCGCTTCAAAGTCGGAGACCTCGTAAGAATCACCCTGAGCAACACCAGTGCCAGGGCACATAGCATTCATCTGCACGGCATCACCAGCCTGGCCCAGAGCATGGACGGCGTACCACATGCCAGCCTCGCGGTTCTGCCGGGTGAAAAGTACACCTACACTTTTGTCGCTACTGAGGCTGGCACCCACATGTACCACTGCCACGTGGAAACCAACCTTCACCTCGATATGGGCATGTACGGGACACTGATCGTGGAGCCCAGAGATGGGCAGAGGGTGTGGAAGCAGGACCACGTGTTGATGCTCGACGAATGGGACAGCCGACAAGATCCGGATCAGCTGCCCCACCGGGCTACGCCGAATTATTTCCTGGCCAACGGCAAGTCGTATCCTCTAATTCCAGACCTGAAGATCCCTCAGGGCGAAGTGCACCTGATTCGGTTACTGAACATCGGCGGCGCGGTGCACAGCATGCACCTTCACGGGACCCACTTCCTGGTTGTGGCCAAGGATGGACAGGACCTGCCCCACCCGTACAAAGCAGACACGATCCTGCTGGGTCCTGGAGAACGTTACGACCTGCTGGTCAAGGGCCGCGACGGCTCGTTTCCACTTCACGACCACATTCCTCAGCATGGCACGAACGACGGGGTAGACCCAGGAGGCATGCACCTGATGGTCGTGGGGGGACCGGAACTGCGGGCCGATGGCACGCCCGTTCCCGGTCCAGCCCCCCATCACCACCACGCCACGGTTTCCAGGCCTGACGTGCCGGCAGCGAGCGGGACGGTCGAGGTGGCCATGACCGGATTTGTGTTTAAGGGATCGCCAGTTCGCGTGAAGGCGGGTACCAAAGTGGTGTGGGTCAATAACGATATCGCGGCCCACACCGTTACGATTGACGGACCTGAGCGGGGGTCATCGCTCCCACTGCGGAAAGGAGGCCGGTTCGCCACGACCTTCAGAACCCCAGGCACCTATCGCGTGGGGTGCGTGCAGCACCCTTTCATGACCGCTGTCATCATTGTGGAACCGTGAACCTCCTGTTGCTTTCCCGTAGTCCAGGCCGACCGGAACATTTGCTGGTCTGAACCCCAGGAAAAACAGGCTTGGAGGATGCACCGTCAGGCCGGTTTTCGTTTTTCAACTTGCTCTGGCGCCAGGAGAAACAGGAATGCATTTGTTCACCCGGTCATCTCGCGAGTTTTTATTCACTGCCCATCGCCTGAGCGCTCAGGAGGCCGTATGACTGTCCCGGAACTTCTTGACGTTCCTGCCGTTATCACGACCGAGAGGTTAATTCTCCGTTGCCCGGCGCCAGGAGACGGACAGGCGTGGTCGGAGGCAGTTCAGGCTTCGCTTCCTGAGTTGCGGCCATGGATGGAGTGGGCCCACCAGACGCCACTTGACGCTCAGAAGTACGAGGTGGCAGCGCGTCGTGCCCAGGCAGACTTCCTGCAGCGCAGGGACCTGGTCTTTCTGATCACCGACCGTCACTCTGGCGCTGTGCTGGGCTCCTGTGGGATTCACCGCATTCACTGGGCACTTCCAAAAGGCGACATAGGCTATTTTCTCGACTCACGTCATGTCGGGCGCGGTCTAGTCACTGAGGCTGTGGCCGCGCTCACGGCACTGGCCCTGGGGCCCCTGGCCTTCCAGCGGATCGAGATCCGCTGCGATGTCCGCAATGAACGGAGCAGTGCAGTGGCCCGCCGGCTCGGTTATGCCCTGGAGGGCACGCTCCGACATGACCGGCGATGGGCAGATGACCCAGCACGGCTTTCCGACACGCTGCTGTTCGCCCAGGTCAGGCGCGACTCATTCTGTATCTGAAGACTGGGCCATCATGCGACCCGCCTTGATATGTAGATGCTCGCCGTACCATCAACGGCGTGACACTCGCACTCTGGCATCGGCTGCTGCCCAGTCATCCACGCCATGAGGTGATTCGAGCCTGGCCACTTCAGGGCGGCGTATCGGCACTGGTCACCGCTGTGGAACTCCGTTCCCCGAGTGGTCAGGTCAGGACGGTGGTGGTGCGCCAGTACGGCAGGATCGACAGTACGCGCAACCCGCACGTCGCTCGGGACGAATTCAGGCTGCTGGAGCTGCTTCGTACAGCAGGACTCGCTGTGCCTGAACCTATGGCCTTCGACGACACAGCAAGCGTCGTGCCGGCTCACATCCTCGTCACCGGGTTTGTTCAGGGAACGACCGAGATCAAGCGGCCAGATGTTCCGCGGGCTGTCGCCGACCTCGCGGCGTTTCTCCTTGAGGTGCATCAGCGTGTTCAGCGAACGACTGCCACGACCTTTCTTCCCAGGAAGGTGAACCTGTCTGAGTGGCCGGGTACGCCTGACGACACACTCTCGGAATCGATGATCCGCCGAGTCCTTGACCCACACTGGCCGCCTCCGCTGAATGATCCGTGCATCGTGCATGGAGACGTGGGGCCAGGAAATCTCCTCTGGCGCGGGAACCAGTTGGCTGCGGTGATCGATTGGGAAGACGCCGGGATCAGTGATCCTCTTCTGGACGTGGGAAACGCGCGCCTCGAACTGCTGTTCGCGTTCGGAAGTGAAGTCATGGACATCTTCACTGAGGCGTACCGAGTCCGTTCAGAGCGCGACTTCAGCGCGTTACCGCTCTGGGACCTGTACGCGGCGTTACGGCCTGCGGGACGCCTGCACACGTGGGGCTTGCAGCCTGAGGCCGAACAGCGAATGCGGACGCGTCACCGCTCGTTCGTCGAGCAGGCACACGCCCATTTTCACTGAGCAGGCTGAAGGAGTGTTTGCCATGAGGTGGCTGCGTTCTGCTCTCAAACTACGAGAAGGCCGTATTTGCATAGGGTTCTTGGCAGCCCCTAGCTTTTCGGCATGCGGACTTCGAGGAACATGTTGGGCTTGAGGGACTGGTAATCCCAGGTAAAGCCACCGGTGTAGCTCATGCCCCACTCGTAGGTGTCCATCCCC
>NZ_BMPP01000034.1 GCF_014647655.1 Deinococcus malanensis | reverse complement strand
TGAGCGGCGCCGCAAGCAGTTACGCTTCCGGCGTGATCCCGAACCCTACTTGCTGGATCTCGAGGAGCGCCTCGTCAAGCTCCCTTTGCCGTCATAGTTTTTTTTGGCATGACCATGCTGGATCACAGTGGAGTTCTGCAGACGCAACACAGACTTCAAGACACTCTTGGTCAGCGCATTCCTCTATGTGAAGATGGTGGTGGCGGCTACGTCCTGATCGATGGAAGCCAGGTGACCATTGAAGACGCTGAGTACGGCACCATACGCACCTACTCAGATCTCGCAGCCTTCTTTGACGATTTGAATCAGGGATTAACTCAAGGGCGGTACGAACTGATTGAATCCGTCCTCGGAGAATTCCCAGCCTTTGAATGGGTCGTCCACTCAGACCGCACCTGAGGTGACTGACCTCGAATAGCAGCTGTCTTGGAAGTCAAGAGAGACGCTGGAAAAGCAGGTGCCACAGACGCGACATGGCGCTGAGCAGCGCGCCAGATCGCGTCTGCGCCTTGGAGAACAGACGGCAGGGCCACATACAGCATGAGAAGACCGATTCCAAACCAGAGATCCTGCTCGGATCAAGACGAGCTCTGAGGCTCACTTCGGAATCGGTCCCCTCAGCGTAGGAGCACGGCTGGAGGCACCGGATGACGCCAGGGTTGCTCGGTCTTGAGCATGGCATTGAGGCACACCAGCAACTTGCGCACGCACGCAATCAAAGCCACCATTTTCCGTTTCCCCCGGTCGAGCAGTTGTTCGTAGTAGGCCCGGATCGCTGGATTGAACCGGATGGCCACCAGGGTGGCCATATAGAGGGTGGTTCTGAGTTCTGCTCGTCCGCCCCAGATGCCTCGTTGACCACGTCGTTGGCCACTGTTTTGGTTGAAGGGCGCCACACCGACCAGTGCTGTCACCTCGCGGCGAGACAGCTGACCCAGTTCCGGCAAGGCAGCAATCAGCGTGACGGCCACGATGGGACCCACCCCAGGAGCACTGCAGAGCAATTCGAAGTGGTGCCCCCACAGTGGATCTCCTTTGACCGCTTGCAAGAGATCACGTTCCAGGGCGGCGCACAGGTCAGCCAGGTGTGCCAGGAGTCCTGAAATGGATGACCGGATCCGGTCATCCTGGCAGCTGCTCAACTGATTGCGCTCCGCCGTCATCCACCCAACCAGCTGTCGTCGGCGGCGGACCAGGGCTTGCAGATGCCGCGTGGCGGCATCACTCACCGGACGGACCTCTGGCCGAATCGCCTGCGCAAAACAAGCCAGCACCTGGGCGTCGATCTGATCCGTTTTGGCCAGCCGCCCCGTCGCCTTCGCGAAATCACGAACCTGCCACGGGTTGAGCGTCCTAATGGGAAGCCCAGCCTCGACACAGGCCGCCACCAGGGGACGTTCCCACCCTCCCGTGGCTTCACAGACCACCAGAGTCGGTGCTTCAAGACTCAACTGCTGGACCAGTGTGGCCAGGCCGTCCGGATCATTCGAGACGGCCAGCCGTTCACCCGTGGGGATCACCATCACATCCAGACGGGCTTTTTGAGACATCAATCCCGGACGCCCGAGGTCAAGGCTACGGTACGCGCCTCCACGCGCACATGCTGGCCCGCGCGGCCGAACGGTTCACCATGCACGGGGGCGGGACTGAGCAGGGCAACCACCCCATGCGCCGCATTTACGAGAAGAATGGGAGTCGTCAGGACGCCGTCCAGATGTACTTCCGCTGAAGCCACGCTTGGCCCGCCAGCTGTCGGCAGGTCAGTCAGGGACACGGGCTGCGCTGGCCGCGTGGACATGGCCGGTGCGGAGTGAAGGCCGGCAGAGGGAAGGGAAGCAAGGGCATGGACGCGCCCCGGTGGTCTCCTGAAGATGGGCGTGAACCCTCCCCTCCCGACCCGTGTGCTGCACCAGCAGCGAGACGGGCTGCATTTTCAGGGCTCGCGGCCATGAACTGCAGGCGTTTCCAGATCCACGCTTCATACACCGCGTCAAAACTCAACCGGCTCGGACGTTCGGCGTAACACGTCACGACGAAGTGACCCCCGCGTTTCTGCCGCGCGACTGCCGGGACTCCCTGGGAGGTGAGGCACACCAGTGCCGGTGCCTGACGGCCAGCCGGCACGTTGTGCGGCCGCAGCGTGAACTGAGCCGGACCGCTCGCAAGGTCAGGCATGAAGTGCAGCACCAGTGTGCTTCCCGGATGTCCCTGCGCCGCGCCAATGACTTCACCGTCCGCGGTCACGGCGAGGTACGCCGCGTGCGGGTAGGGATCGTCAGCCAGTGTGGGAGGCATTGGAGGCATGTGGGCACCTGGTCCGGAGTGAGATGGTTGAACACTCTGCTAGGATTACGTTGAAATCATAACGCAGGCGGAATAACCTACGTTCCAACAAACTTCACCCCCTGGAGACCTCATGAGCAAAGACAACCCCAAAGGCGTCACCGCCCCCAGTGATGCCGCCGAGCGCACCAAAGCCATCGACACCGCCATGAGTCAGATCGAAAAAGCCTTCGGCAAAGGCAGCATCATGAAGCTCGGCGCCAACAGCAAACTCGACATCCAGGCCATCAGCACCGGCAGCCTCAGCCTCGACGTGGCCCTGGGCGTCGGCGGTATTCCCAAAGGCCGCATCACCGAAATCTATGGTCCTGAATCCGGCGGCAAGACCACCCTCGCCCTGAGCATCATCGCCCAGAGCCAGAAAGCCGGCGGGACCTGCGCCTTTATCGACGCCGAGCACGCCCTGGACCCGGTGTATGCCCGCGCCCTGGGGGTGAATACCGACGAGTTGCTGGTCTCCCAGCCCGACAATGGCGAACAGGCCCTGGAGATCATGGAACTGCTGATCCGCTCTGGCGCCGTAGATGTCGTGGTTGTCGATTCGGTCGCGGCACTCACCCCGCGCGCGGAAATTGAAGGCGAGATGGGCGACAGCCTGCCCGGCCTGCAGGCCCGCCTGATGAGCCAGGCCCTGCGCAAACTCACCGGTATTCTTTCGAAAACCAATACCGCCGCGATCTTCATCAACCAGGTGCGCGAGAAGATCGGTGTGATGTACGGCAACCCTGAGACCACCACCGGCGGCAAGGCCCTGAAGTTCTACGCTTCAGTCCGCATCGACGTGCGCAAGATGGGCGGTAAGTCGAACATGGAAAACAATGTCGCCGTGTCACACAGCGTGAAGATCAAGACCGTCAAGAACAAGATCGCCCCACCCTTCAAGGAAGTCGAACTGACTCTGCGGTACGGTCACGGGTTCGACGCGATGGACGACCTGGTGACCCTGGCGACGAACTTCGAGGTCATCAAGAAAGCGGGGAGCTTCTACTCGTACAACGACGAGCGCATCGGTCAGGGCAAAGAAAAAGCGGTGGCCTTCCTGAGTGAGCGGCCCGACCTGCTCGAGGAGATCCGCGCGCGGGTGCTCGAACTGATGCGCGGCGGCCCGGCCGCCCAGACCCATGACGCCGACCCCGCAATCACAGCCTGAAAGTCACGCGACGACATACCCCGGATCTCTGCGTCCGGGGCTTTTTTGTACTCCGCCTCCTGGCCCTCAGGCTGGGCATGCGGTACCGGGAGCTGTGTCCCGCTGATAGGCCCGCATTCCTCCCCTGAGGAACCCGCGGTGACACTCGTGTCAGGGCGCACGGCGTAACCTGAGGCATCAAAAAGCTCTCAGCCCGCCCGAGTGAAGGCGGTTCCCTGCCCTGCCGCGCCGCAGGGCTTTTTCCTTCAACAAGCTCTGGCTGATGAGATCAGGGGTACAGGTCGAAGCCTGCGTCACCCAGGATTTGCTCGAGGCGCTTTTTGGCCGCGTGGATTTGCGCCATGCTCTGGGCTTCGAAGTACACTTTGATCGGGCGACCCGCCCGGGTTTTTCTCAGGTCCCAGGTGACGCCTTCGTCGGCTTCGTCCAGCTTTTGCAGTGCGGCTTTCACGGCCTTTTCGGGAATGCCAGCGTGAATCGCCATATCGTCTTTGAGCACCCCTCCAGCCTACCAGAGGGGTCACTTATGGCCTGGCGTACCGGAAGGGGGATGCTCTTCAAGTGGAACCCAGCTATTCGTGAGAATAAGATTGGGTTAGCATGAAGGTATGACCAGACGCCTGCTGCTGACCGCCGCCCTGACTGGAGGCGTGGCCCTGGCTGCCGTGTCCACCGGCTTTCACCTCCCGGCCAATCTCAAGGCGACCGGCGCAGCCATCACGCCCAAGAAAGACACGAAATACGTGGACATTGACGCGTTCATCCGCTCGGCAGCCAAGGTCACCCGCGCTTCCGTCCAGGCTCCGCATCCGCTGGTGCGCGAGGTGATCTGGTACCCAGGCCGTGAGAACCTCGACCGCCCGCAGGGCTCGTGGTTCAAGGTGCCCGCCGGCCCGGACAACCTGATGCTCCAGTTCGTCGCCGGCAGCGGCACGCTGCACACCCGCCAGTGGGTCGACGCGCAAGGCCAGACCCGCGTCGCAGGGATGGCCGCGCTGATGGCCCCTCCTTTCGTCAAGGGCAACGTGATGTACGTCAGCGACGACTTCCTGACCTTCAACTTCAGATGCTCCCTCCTCCAGAGAAAAGGGTTCGCGGTGTGCCCGACCGAGCACGGCACCGTCAGCATTCCGGTTACGCGCAAGACCTTCTGACGTTCCGGACAGCAGCCGACCTCATCAGAGGGGAGGGTGGCCGACTTTCCGTCCGCGCCCGTAGATACGTCAGGGAAGGCGCAGGCACCCACACGGGGCCTACGCCCAATCACCCGCCTTCAACTGTTCGACACGCTGTTTGCCTGCCAGTACTTCAGGAACGTCTCCACCTGCTCCAGAAAGGTAACGAACGCGGATGACATCACCAGGTATGAGCTTGCGTGCAGGGTGTCCGCCTGCGTGATGTCACTTTGCGCGCTGGAGGTCGTCAGCATCAAAAAGCTCAGCCCGCCCGAGTGAAGTCGTGATTCAGCGGACCTAAAAAGCGGGCAGGCTTTTGATCAGGATGCCGATCCCCGACGAGCCGAGCAGCAGGAATGTCACCCGCCGAAAGTTGAAATCCGACAACTGGCAGTACAACCGCAACCCCATCAAAGTGCACCCCAACACGAACGGCAGCGCCAGAACACCCAGATGCCAGAAAGAAGGCCCGAAGGTCCACGGCTGGGTCACAGCCAGCACGGTCAGGGACAGCAGCTGCATCCCCAGGATGTACGGCTGCACGACCGCGCGGGTGTCCGCTTTGGACAGGCGTGTCAGTCCAGCCCATACCACCACGACCGCTCCGGGAAAGGCCGTGAAGCCACCGATCACGCCGCCCAGGGCACCGACACTCACGGCCGCCGCAGGACCGGAGGGCAGGGTCAACGCCAGGGTGTCGGGTTTAAAGATCGAGTACAGGGCGTACACGCACAGGAAGGCTCCGAACGTGACCGTCAGGGTGACGCCTGGGAGGTTGTACAGCATCCATAATCCAGCTGGCACGCCCGTCATCCCGCCGAGCAGGTAGGGCGCGGGCCCAGCACGCCACCACTCGCGCAGCGGCTTCATGTCCGCGCGCAAGTGCCTGAGGGACAGCAGCTGATTGGCCGTGGACAGGGGAGTACCTACTTCGCGCTGGTGACCACCGTCAGCAGGACGGTCGTGGGCAACGCTTTGCTCGTGAAGGAAATAATCCCCGAGCGGTCGTAATGCTGCGCGATCACCATCAGCTTTGTGCTCCCACGCTCGAACGCGTACATGTCGTGCCCGGGCGCCATGCTTTCCTTCCCGAGCTGTTTGTACCCGCGACCTGAAATGGACTTGATGAACCCATGAGCGGCCAGCATGTTCGGCAGCCAGTACGCTTCGGTGGTTCGCGCGATCGGCATCACCATCGTGGCGCTGGAAATCATGCCCAACCACGTTCACCTGTTCCTCGGCACCGACCCGGATGTGTCGCCTACCCAGGTGATGCACGCCCTCAAGGGGTTCACCTCCCGCGTCCTGCGGCAGGAGTTCTCGAAGCTGCAAACCATGCCGTCCCTGTGGACTCGGAACTACTGGGTCAGCACGGCGGGCAACGTTAGCGCGGAAGTCATTTAGCGGTACATCGCGGAACAGAAGACGAGGGCCTGAATGCTGAAAGCCTTCAGATACCGACTCAACCCCACGAAGGCGCAGGAAGCCGCGCTGAACGAACAGTTGCGTCTATGCCGCAGCCTGTACAACGCGGCGTTGCAGGAACGCCCAAACATCTGAATCCGCCCTTACCGCATATACCCGGTCAGACCAGGAATGGATTTCGACTTCTTCCTGCTGGAGGCCTGAATGAGCAGCATTGAACCCACTGACCGCAGCGCAGGACCAATCCGCCCCCAGTCCCTTCTGACGACCGAGGGCAAATCGCAGATTGGCGCTCAACTGAATCTCCTGGATGCCCGGTTGATTGGTTGGTGGGCACAACATGGCATTACGTTGCTGCGCCTATCCCTCGGGATCATTTTCTTCTGGTTCGGGGTGCAGAAGTTCTTCCCGGGAGTGAGTTCCGCCGAAGGTCTTGCGACCCGGACTATCTCCGTCCTGACCTTTGGTGCTGTGCCCCCGGGCGTCAGCCTGCCGGTGCTGGCCATCTGGGAATGCGCCATTGGGCTGGGGTTACTGACCGGCCAGTTCCTGCGCTTGACCTTGCTGCTGCTATTCGCACAGATGGCTGGAACCTTCCTGCCTCTGGTATTTTTTCCCCAGGAGACCTTCACTGTTGTGCCCTGGGTACCTAACCTGGAAGGCCAGTACATCGTCAAGAACCTGGTACTGATGTCGGCTGGGCTGGTGGTAGGTGCCACAGCACGAGGAGGGAAACTCATCATGGACGCCCGGGCGGCCGACACTGCTGAGCGTACGCAAGCCCTTCACCAGAGGTTTCGCCGCCGTTTTCATCGTGAACCCTGAGGCTGGTCGACCGGACGCACGCTGGTTCAGGCAGGCCCATTCAGCTGACATGGGTGCCGCAGATGACTGCGCTTCGGCAATGGAAAAATATCAAGCCCCACAGGTGCGCAGCCTGTGGGGCTTGACTTGAAGGAGAGCGGCCTCCTGCCGTCAACCTTGGCATCCAGAGGGTCGCCTCAAGCCTGATCTCAACAGCGGATGAACGTGGAGTGCCTGCTGGCGGTGAGGGCCGACGGGACCCACTCGGTACGTGACACGTGCGCCGCGCCACAAATCAGCGCGACGAACGTTCAGGAGTGGGTCAGCGTTGCACGTTCCAGATGAAGTTGGCGTTCAGGTAACGCGGCTGGTACGTCGCGCCGAGCGCCTGGAGCCCGCCGAACATCACGTCGAACTTGATCGCGTTCACGGAGAGGGTGCTGGAGTCACTGAAGGTGAACGACACAGGAATCCGTGCAGGCAGTTCCGTGACGGTGTAGGTGGCGCCAGGATTGGTGAGGTCGCCGTAATCGCTGCTGAAACGCATAACAGGCTGCACGGTGAACGGCAGGATCTTATGCGAGTCGGCGTTCACGACCACGATGAGGTTCACGGTGGAACTTCCGGGTGCGCTGACCTCGCCAGGTTCGAAGGTGAACGTGACGTTCACGTGCGTGACGTTCACGCTCAGGTCGGCGCTGCCGATGACGGTGGTGCCGGCAAGGGCAGTGACGCGGTATGCGCTGACCCCTATCAGGGTCCGTTCACCGGTGATGGTGACGGGCACGGTCACGCTGCCTCCGCGCGGAGCGTCCACGGTGGGTGCACTGAGGGTGGCGCCGCTGGGTTCGCTGAGGGCGTCGAAACGCAGGGTAACGGGCCCTTTGGTGTTTCTGGGCATGGTGATGGTGACGGGAACGGTGATGCTGTCTTTCAGGCGTACAGTGACGTCGGAGGTGGCGAGCGTGACGCTGCCGGCACTCTGGCGCTGCGTTTCGATGGTGGGGGCGCTCTCCACGGCGGACGTTTGGCCGCAGGCGCTGAGGGTGAAGCTGAGAATGAACGTGAGTAGGGCGGCCAGGCGGATGAGTGCGCGCATGTGAAATCCTCCGGAAGTTTGGCGGTGAAGGTGCCTGTAGCTTCGTGCGTGCGGGTGGCGGACGCCACTGGGAGCATTTGAGCGTTTCTAGAGCGTGTTTCCATGGGAAGTCGTACAGGCACATGCACCTTGTGGAGACGTTCGAAACGGCTACGGTCCTGCGGAACTCCGGAAACCACGGGTACCCGTCCAGAACCAGGCCATCCTCGAACGCCGTTCCCACACCCTCGAGGCTGTAATGGCAGGTCTTTGTGGCGCTTGGGGTGTACAGCGGCGCAACAGGCTCGATCCGCTGCGGATGAAGGGCGCCCGTTGCATTGCCATGATTTCCCTCCAGAGTGCCTTACCCTCGGAAGTGAGCGGATGATTTTTGAAGAATTTCCTGGAGCATTACCTGTCTACCCCCACGACCTGGTGACCTTCCTGGAGAAAGCGTTCGGTCAGGTGACTGCCAACAAATCCGGCGCTGCCGGTCACCAGGATTTTCATGCGGGGACCTGCATGGCCAGAGGATCAGTAAGGCGCCTGCCAATACGCTCGACCACTCCCATGGTGCAGTTGTCGGGAACCACGTGCCGGGTGTCGATCACCAGGCTGTTCCGCATCCCGCGCGGGGCGCTCGACCAGTCGATCTGGCGGTACTCGTCCCACTCGGTCATGATGATCACCGCGTCCGCGCCGCGCATCGCCTCTGCAGCTGACGCGGCTTCCTGGTAGCGCAGGTGACCCCATTCCTGACGGGCGCGCGGCATGGCCACCGGGTCATGCGCAACCACCTGCACGCCAAGGTCGGCCAGCCGGGCTATGCAGTCGTGAGCGGGCGCGTCGCGCAGATCGTCGGTGTTGGGCTTGAAAGCCATGCCCAGCACAGCCACACGCTTGCCCTTGAGACGGTGCAGGTGCTGCTGCAGTTTGGAGATCACTACCTGACGCTGACGCTGGTTGACCTCCACTGCCGCCGTCAGAATCGGCATGGTGTACCCGTATTCACGGCCAATGCTGATCAGCGCAGCGGTATCCTTGCCGAAGCAGCTTCCGCCCCAGCCTGCTCCGGCTGACAGAAATTGAGGACCGATGCGCTGATCGTACCCGATGCCGCGCGTGACTTCCTGAATATCAGCGTCGACGCATTCGCACAGGCCGGCGATCTCGTTGGCGAAGCTGATCTTGAGTGCCAGAAAGGCGTTGGCGGCGTACTTGATCATCTCAGCGCTGCTGAGGCTGGTGGTCACCAGTTGTGGGGTCGTGTACCCGTCGGGCCGCGGCACATACGCCGGAGCCTCGAACTGCTGGTCGAGCAGTGGCTGGTACAGCTCTACGAGCCGATCGATGCCTGCCGGGCTGTCGCTGCCCAGCACGATGCGGTCCGGATACAGGCTGTCGCCGAGCGCAGTGCCTTCGCGGAGGAACTCCGGGTTGCTCACCACCAGGTAGCGGTTGGCATGATAGTCGATGGCGTATTCCTCGATCAGGCGTGCGACCCAGTCCCCCGTACCGACAGGTACGGTGCTTTTGTTTACGACCACCTGCAGCTTGCCATTGAGGTTTTGGGCGATGCTTTGTGCAGCGTCAGCCACGTACGCCAGGTTCGGCTGGCCGCCGGGCAGCGGCGGCGTGCCGACGCAGATAAAAATGACGTCAGCGTTCGGGATTGCGCTGGCATAATCGGTCGTCCAGCGTAGGCGAGACGAACTGTCTTGCAGCAGTTGGTCCAGGTGGGGTTCATAGATAGGCAGTTCCCCGCGTTGCAGCATTTCCACTTTTTCCTGATCCACATCAAGGCCGACAACTTGATGACCCAGGTACGCCAGCATGATGGCGGTCCCGAGCCCTACGTATCCAGTCCCGACAACCGCCACTTGCAACGCTTTTGTATCCTGCATCTTCTGATCCTCCTGAATGGAAAAGTTGGATATCTTGGTATCCTGACGTGGCTCACCTTAAAAAGGCATGCGCTAAAAATAAGTAAATAGTCCCCCTGCAAAAGACACTCCCTGATGCATGTAGCGTTGCACAGTCGACAGTGAAGAACAGGTGAAGACAGAAACGGTCTTGAAGATGCAAATACATGCTGGACAGCGCTGCGGCTCCTATGAAACGAAACGCTTGCCGCTCAGCGCCGCCTGGTCATCGAGACGCCAGACCCTGCGGCGGCGCAGTGGGTTCTGGCCTAGCATTGATCCAGTTCGTCAGAGAAAAGCAAAGCAGCGCAGCTCCCACACCGCGAATCATGATGGCCTGACGGGCCTGGCCAACCGCACCAGTTTCCTCAATTACGCGGAAGTGACCCTCCAACAGGCCGAACGGCACAACACGCACGTGGCTGTTGTGATGCTGAATCTCGATGGGTTCAAGTACCCAAGGCCTGTTTAGGTGCTCCTGTATAAGAGCAGTGTGAGAATGAGGACCATATGCTTCGTATATGACTGCAGCATTGCTGACACGTGTGATCGAAACGGCCCAGACACTAGCACGTGAACTGGGTGATCAGCCGCTACTGGATCGCCTGTCCGAACTACAGAGCCGGTCGAGCCTGGAACGGACAGAGGATATTTGCCAGCTGGTGAGTGACATGGGCATCATCAACCGGGCGCTTGAAATAAGTGTGCAACTGACAGGTGCAACCCTAACTAACCAGCGAGGATTACATGCCCACGTTGTCCGGCCGCCCGAGCACATGTCCGGCTTCCCAACTACTGTCAGTGCCGCTAGAGAACAGAATTAAGGTCTGCTCCTGGCAACCCAGGTCCTATAGCGTCAAGGCGACCTCCGGAGCGTTGATGCTCAGTCTAGGCTCCTGCCTTCGCCGACCTTGGGTGCAGAAGCCATACGTGATGAAGCTTCTTCCGCGTGTCCTTCCCGCCTAGGGGTCACCCCACACCATTCCCCTGGGTCACAGCCGAGTGGGCAGTTCGCCTGTCGGTCTGCCGGGCGTCTGAGCGTCCTGAACGCGCCGCTTTGGCCTGATACATACGCAGGTCAGCCAGACGCATCACTTCACTGATGGACGTGTGCTCGTGCCGCCAAGCGATGCCGATACTCGCACTGACCCCATCGACAAAAGGAATCTGCAGGCGTTCGTGGGCCCAAACCTGAAAATCTTCAGGAGGCCCCGGAAAATCTGTCATCAGCAGCAGGTATTCGTCGCCGCCCATTCGGTACACCCGGCCCCACGGGCCAGTGACCCGGCAAAGCCATAACCCGTAGCCCTTGAGCAGGGAATCCCCCAGGGCATGACCATACCGGTCATTGATGGCTTTAAAGCCATCGAGATCGATGAACACCACCGCAAAGGGGTTGCCTGCGGCCTCGACGCGTTTTAGATCTGCTTCAAGGGCATGCCGGTTGGGCAGCCCTGTCAAGGCATCTGTTTTAGCCGCAGCAGTCAGCGTGGCCAGATTGTTGCCTAAGCGGACACTCGTTTCCTGGGCGTCCAGGTACAGGAGCCGGAGCTCTGCTACCGCGAGAATTTCGGGTGGAAAGATGATGGCCGGAACGGGGCTAAGCCAGTATTCAGGCTCGTCCGACATGGTCATCAGGTCTGCAGGATGCTCCTGACGTTCGCCTGCCCAGGCGATCAGACGTGTACCGTCCTCTCCCCAGAGGGCAAGCCCACGCAAGCCGGGCATGCCCTCCAGGAGGTGGTTGAGCACTTCCTGCCGCGATCTGGCGGCGGCCAGCCGGAGCAGCAACCCTTCCTCAGGCTGCGGGGAAGGTCTTTCCCGAGGTACCAGCACAAACGTCATAAGTGTAGATAGCAATACCAGACAGCTGAACCTCACTTGTTACGCAACCTCTCAATATGAAGGGAGAGTGCCCCCCAAATGAAGAAATTCTTTAAGTCATGTCTCTCCGCCAGAACAGCATCCTCAACGACCCGACCAGTTGGCACTTGATCCCCAAAACCGGCGAGGCATTCACACCTCGTGAGCTCCGCCGAACTCACCGTGTGGCTTTCACCCACCGCCTGAACCCAGGAGATCATCCATGCGCTGGCCTCTCAGGGCTCCCTTTATCCTTTCAGAGCGTATCCGAACCCGCGCACGGTGCGGACCAGCCCATACCGGCCTAAGTGCGCCGAACGTAACTGCTCAGCGGGGGGCATGGACTTGGCTGAGCAGGTAGAGTAGGGACATCTCCGAGGACGCCTGCCCGAACTGCAAAAAATTGGAAGCTCAGCTGGCCAAGGTGCTTGCAGAACTTCAGGAAATTAACGCGCGACTCGGTCTTTGACACGGTCACGCCTCCGAGATTGAACAGGGTAAGGAGGTCTTCGGCCGCACGGTCGCCTTCGACGGGGCATGCTATAAGCACCATGAATCGTTTCCTGCGACTTAGCTTCCCCCTCCTTGCGATCACGGCGGTGCTGTCTGCCTGCTCAGACCTGGACACCCCGGACGGAAAGTGCACGCCAGTAGCCCAGCAAGAGGCTAACGTACTCCCTTCTGTCATTCCCACCCCTGACTGGAACGCTCCGCATATAGCAGGACGAGTTCTCATCGTCGGTGACAGCGGCCAGCTGAACGCGCAGAAACTTGGTGTCCTCAGCGGAATCACGACGCACGCACTCACTCCGCTCGTCACGCTTGCCTTCACGCCCGCCCGCACCAGTGACCGGGGGTTCGCAGCCTCGCTGGCTGCCGCGGGACTGCGTGTCCAGCCCGACTTCCACTACCGCCCGCTCGCGATGCCGAACGATCCGGGCTTCCCCGGCAACACCGGTATCACCTTGGCCGGCACGAAGTACACGCAGACGTACCTGAACCGCATCCAGGCGCCACAGGCGTGGGAATACCTGCAAAGCTGTGGCAAGACACCAACCGCGGCGGTCACGGCTGTGCTCGATTCAGGTGTCGATGCCAGCCACCTTGACCTGAACGGCAGGCTCCTCCCAGGGCAGTCTTTTCAGGGCACGCCTGAGACCACCGACGAGACAGGCCACGGCACAGCGGTCGCTGGTCTGATTGGTGCGTCCACCAACAATGCAATAGGCCTGGCTGGCGTGACGTGGAGTGGCCGGAATCTGGTGCCCATCAAAATCATCGACGGGACCGGCGGAACCACCACAGCCAAGCTCACGCAGGGCCTGAACGCCGCGCTCGCGCGCGGAGCGAAAGTCATCAACATGAGCGTAGGAACCCCTGGCAATCCCGGCGACGCCGCGCTGGACGCCGCGCTGAACACCGCGGCCAGAAGCGCGGTCCTGATCGCCGCCGCCGGGAACACCAGTAACGAGGGCGTGTACTACCCCGCCAGCAATCCGAACGTCATCGCTGTCGGTGCCGTCGGAGCACGGAACGACGTTCTGGCGTGCTACAGCGCCCGTCCGAACGATACGGTTAAAAGAGGTCTTGACCTGGTCGCTCCTGGTGGCGCGGGGAGGGGACGCTGCCCAGAAGCTACGGTTGAGCAGGACATGCTGGTGCTTGCTCCGGGCAACGCCTATACGCACATCGCCGGGACGAGTGAAGCCGCGCCACTGGTCAGCGGCGTGGCCGCCCTGATGCGCGCGGCCAACCCTGACCTCAGCGCTGCGCAAACCCGGACCCTGCTGCTGTCCACCGCGAACAGTTCCTCAGGCCTTCCGCTGCTGGATGCCACCGCGGCAGTCCGCGCTGCATTGAAGTAACGAACTTCTAACGGTAGACGTGGTGGAATTCACCTTGACACTTCCCGCACTCTGATCCGACGAACGTATTGCGACCACGCGGTTGTTTTCTGCTCCTACCGGCGCCGTACTTAACGGCGCTGCTTTCCCCTTCTTCTGTTATCCGACCCTTCTGCCGGTTCGCGTTCCCGCTTTCAAAGTGAGCCTTGACGTGTAATTACAATCGGACAACGTAAGTGTCTACCCACCCGAGTACAAACGGACGCTATTGGCCAGCCCATTGCACGACAGGAGTTGGCACCATATGCAGAGCCGCGTTGGCTGTAACGGGGCAGGGGACGGAACAGCAGCTCGCACGCCCGGGGAGCCCGCGCACTTTAATTCAGGACTGCGTTGCCTTGGTCAGTGGTGGTGGCTGGTCCGATCCGGAAAATTTCCGGGCACCGGGAGTTCAGGGATTCAGCTTCGAGCATGATTTCCACTGACTCCCCTACAAACCACCACAGCCACCGGTTCCCTACGGACGGTCGCCGGTACACGCCTTCACGGCCAGCGTGAGTGACCTCTGGCCGCGCGGACCACTTCCTGAGTGTGATTCCCCAGGCAGGCACAGGATTAGTGACGAGGAGGAAGGCATACGCATCCGAGAGGTCGTCGTAGGTTTCTCCCGGCCACAGGTCCTGGCGGCTGTTCACCATCCGGAACCCCCCGTCCGCGCTGACTGCCATCGCTTGTGCATGTGGACCACGATCAGGAACAACCACCATTGAAAGCTCCACAACGATGTCCCCGTCATGCTCCTCCGTGCGGCAGATCAACCTGGACATGAAGTTGCTACGGTTTTGTGGAGGGTGAGATTGGGATGACCGACACTAGAGGTCACCATGTCCAAGGCCCGAGAAGTCTACTCGCCCGAATTCAAACAGGAAGCCGTCAAGCTCGTTAAAACAACCGGAAAAAGTTGTGCTGAAGTTGCCCGTGACCTGGGCATTCCCGCCCATTACGTCGTTCGTTGGCGACAACAGCAAGAGAAGCAGGATCAGGCGGGGCGCCCAGCCTTTACTGGGCGCGGCAACGCCGCGCTCAGTGCCCAGGAAGCTCGCCTGAAAGCGCTTGAACGCGAGCTGGAGGTCACCCGGCAGGAGCGGGACATTTTGAAAAAGGCGCTGGCCTTCTTCGCCAAACAGCCCTGATCTTCCAGTTCATTGACGATCACCGCCACGAATTCCCGGTGGAGCGGATGTGTCGAATGCTGGAAGTCAGCCTGAGCGGGTATTACGCCTGGCGAGGAAGGCCGGAGAGTGATCATGCGCAAGAGGACACCGTGCTGAGCGAGAACATCAAGTTCTACTTTGAGCGGAGCCGGGAAAACTACGGCACGCTTCGACTGAAAGCGGATCTCGCTCAAGAGGCAGGGCTTCAGGTCAGTCGCCGCAGAATTGGAAGGCTGATGAAAGCAGCGAACCTTGAGGTTCGCTCCAAACGGAAATTCCGCACCACAACGCGATCGAAGGATAACTCCCCAGTGGCGGAAAACATCCTCAATCGTGACTTTTATGCGTCTGCGCCGAACCAGAAATGGACCACGGACATCACGTATTTGCCCTGTATGGAAGGGTGGCTCTACCTGGCCACCGTGATGGACCTGTACTCGCGGAAAATCGTGGGCTGGGCGATGCACGACCGGCTCGACACCCTGCTGGTCACCGAAGCCTTGCAGATGGCCCTGAACCGACGTCGACCAGGCGCAGGTTTGCTCCACCATTCGGACAGGGGCAGCCACTATGCCAGTGCCGCTTACCGGCAAGCTTTACAGCGCCTGGAGGCGGTACAGAGCATGAGCAGGAAGGGAAATTGCTGGGACAACAGCGTTCAGGAAAGCTTTTTCGCCACCCTCAAGACAGAAATGACCTGAGTAAGGCACGGGGAACTCGCGCCCAGACGAGAACGGAGGTTTTTGAATGGATTGAAGTCTTCTACAACCGGCAGCGCCGTCACTCATCCCTGGGCTACCGCTCGCCGGTGGCCTTCGAGGAACAAGCCCCCGTCCCGAACTGACCTTCCACCAAGGTGTTGCAATTTCAGAAGGTGTCCATGACAAGCAGGTTTGGTGGGACAATAGCAACATCGTCGAGAGTTATAGCGGTGCCTTGCTGTGCGGCCGTGATGCACACTGGGCTCCATGCAAGCCCAGGGCGCTCCCAGTATGACATTCAGTTTAACCTTGCATCAATCCGTGCCCAGGGAAGGTTTATGGATCTGGCACACCGCTGAAGTGATCGAACGTTAGTTTGGGAAAACGGCGCTTCAAGCTGGACGATCCACGAACCGCTAAAAGGAGACGTATGAAATACGCACTTGCACTGGCCACCACCCTCGCCTTCCTCGCTCCTGCTTCCGCCGGCGGTATGCAGGGCGGCATGAACGCCACGATGCCAACGGCCATGATGTCGAATAGCCCGGATGTCCTGTGGATGGACGCCACATCCATGAGCAACCACATGGAAATCATGACGTCGCGCATGGCCATCACTAAGACCATGAATGCCGACGTGCGTGCCTTCGCACAACGCATGATCATGGACCACACCATGTCTCAGAACGAATTGCGCATGATGGCCTCAATGAAGGGCGTCAAAATCATGGAGATGCCCAGCTCAGGCCACCGCCTGGAAGCCCAGAAGCTGAGCACCATGAGCGGAATGGCCTTCGACCGGATGTACATGATGATGCAGGTCATGGGACACCGCCACACGGTGTCGATGTTCGAGTCGTACCTCAGTGTCGGACGCGACGCGCAAACCCTCGCGGCGGCCCGCAAATACCTTCCGGTCATCCGCATGCATCTGATGGAAGCCGAACGCCTCCACGGCATGATGAAATAATTTTTCAGCCGGGCGGGGGCGGCGGTCATACGGGGCCGCCGCCCCCACTGCTACCCCGTGCTACTGCACGCCCCCGGAAAGGAGAACCTATGACCCTGACCCTCAAAGTGGCCATCGTAATTTTCGAAGATGTCAGACGTGACAGCGCCCGCGTGTACCGCGCGCTCGGCACGGCCGAGGAGCTCACCGAAGCCGGCGACGAGGTGACCGTGGTGTTCGACGGTAGTGGCACGGATAGCCTCGCTGCGATCATTGATCCAGCCAGTCGGCTGCACCCGCTGTTCGAACGCCTGCGCCCTCAGGTGCGGGGTGCGTGCAAGTACTGCGCCAGGTCGCACGGTGTACTTGACGTCATTGAGCAGGCTGGAATTCCACTGCTCAGCGAACACAAGCAGCATGCCAGCCTCCCTGCCTTGTTGCGCGAAGGCTATACGGTGCTGACTTTCTGATAGCAAGTGCTGTGGAAGCTCTACGTACCGTACGCGTTGCCATGCGCTGATCAACCTGGCCTTGAGCTCCTCCAAGTTGGAAGCACAGCAGTTCCCCAGTGAGGTTCCCCCCTCGGTCGGTCCAGTCCAATTGCGATCGAATCGTAACTCAGCCTGCCCGCTCCAGGCGGGCGAACGTTTGAGGTGCGTGGTTGTCCAGAGAGCTGTGCGGACGAACCTGGTTGTAATCCTGGTGCCAC
>NZ_BMPP01000033.1 GCF_014647655.1 Deinococcus malanensis | reverse complement strand
GGAGTAGCTCAGCTGGTAGAGCACTACCTTGCCAAGGTAGATGTCGCGAGTTCGAATCTCGTCTCCCGCTCCATTTCATTAGTCCCCTCGAAAGAGGGGGCTTTTTTTATAGGTATTACTGAATATGAATCGTCCGGGGATCGTACGTGATCGACGGATACTGAGGATTCATGGCTTTCAACGTTTCCAGAATAATGGTGCTGATCAGAAGGTCCCGGAACCATTTCCGGTCTGCCGGAATAACGAACCAGGGTGCCTGCTCCGTGCTGGTACCAAGCGCAGCCTCATAAGCTTCGGTGAACTGTTCCCAGTGTTCACGGTCCTTGAGGTCACCAGGGTTGAACTTCCAGTTTTTCTCCGGGACATCCAGGCGCGCCTGCAGCCGCCTCTTCTGCTCGTCCCGGCTGATGTGCAGGTAGAACTTCAGGATTCTTGTGCCGCTGCTGCTGAGCATCTCCTCGAAATGACGAATGTGCTTGAGTCGCTGCTCAGCCGTGGCTACATCAATGAGATTATAAACGCGAGTCACCAGAGCGTCCTCGTAGTGGCTGCGATTAAACACCCCGATCATGCCTTGTCGGGGTGCCTGGGCATGAATACGCCACAGGAAGTCGTGGGCACGCTCTTCCTCGCTTGGAATCTTGAAATTGGAGATCCGGACGCCATTGGGATTAAAAGCGCCGATCACCTTTTTGACCACACCGTCCTTACCACCCGCGTCACGTGCCTGCAAGACGATAAGCAGGGCCTGCTGGCTTTCGGCATAGAGGCGCTCCTGCCACTCTGCCAGTTCTTCCAGAAGAGGAGCCATCAGGACCTGGCTGCCTTCCTTGGTCAGGCCAGCGTGATCATTCGTAGACCAGTTCGACAGGCTGACCTTTCTCCCTGCCTGCACACGGTAGGACTCGGGGTTCATGGCTCGGAGGCTACCACTGCTTCCTGCCCCCTTAGCTTCAGCGCACGTTCAGCAATCTCCTCCCACTCCACAGCCGTCTGGCGACCTGCCGCAAATTCCTCTTGCAGCGCGGCGTGAAGCGCACGCAGGCCAGGATGGTCCTTACTCAGTTCATGTCCGGTATGGGTCTTGATCAGGAAAATCAACCCAGCCAGCCCGCTGTCCTGAGTCAGCGAAAGCTCCAGGGGCCGGCCCAGGAGTCTGGGAACATCGAAGGGGGCGTACATCGGCCAGAATTTGTTCAGTCCATCGGCGTGAATTCCTGCGCGGGTACGGTGGGCATCGCGTCCGAACAAAGGGTATTTGGCAGGGAGTGCCTGGTCCAGGTCTGCGTAGAGGTCGGCAAGGCCGTTGAGTGTCGTGAAGTCTGGAGCCTCCGTAAGCCCCAGTCCGATCAGGTGCAGGAGCACCCCTTCCAGAGGGGCGTTCCCGGTTCGTTCCCCCTTGCCAAGCAGGGTGCCGTTAATCACCGCGCAGCCGGCAAGCACGGCGGCCAGCGAGTTGGCCACCACCAGATGGGTGTCGTTGTGGGGATGGAATTCAAGGTGCTCGCCCGGCACGCCAGCTTCCAGAAGGGCGCGAACGAGGCGCGGAACGCTGCGCGGCCACGACACCTCCTCCAGCGGGAGCCCGACGCCCATGGTGTCGCACAGCCGGAATTTAGGGGACTGAGAGGCAGGATAGGAGGCGGCCAGCTGCTGAACTTCTGCCACGAAGGGCAGCACGAAATCACGAGGAGCGCGCGTGGCATCTTCCAGATGCAGTCGTGGACGCAGACCCGCATCCAGCACTGCCTGAACTGCATCGAGATAGGTGCGGGCGGCCTGAGACCGTCCTCCGGGCGTGAACTTATGGAAAGTGTGGTAATCGCTGGCACTGGCCAGCATGCCTGTCTCGCGCACTCCGAGTGCAGCGACCAGCGCTGCGTCTTTTCGGGTCGCGCGGATCCAGGTGGTCGGTTCCACCGGGTGACCATCATGCCAGCGCTCCAGGGCACCCTGAAGCATGGCGCGGTCAGCGGCCCGGTACACGAAGAACTCAGCCTGCCGCAGGGCGCCGCTGCCCCCGGTAAACTGGCCCATCAGGTCATACAGCTGCAGGCCGGTGTCTGCTGTCAGCGGCAGGCCTCCCTGCTGACCGTCGCGGTGCGTCGTCTCCGTACACCAGGCTTGCACGGGCAGGGCGCCGGGACGCCTGCCCTCGTTCCATTGGACCTGTGGGAACTGGCTTTCGGGAAAGGCCGCGCGGAACAATTCTGCTTCAGGCACGTCAGCAACAGGCGTCATGTCTGAACGGTAGACCCGCTAATCAATGTCGTCAATCTTGATTTCAGAATCAATGTTAGCCTGAAGAGGCATGAAGGATACAAGATCGGCTGACGGGACACTCAGTACCTCTGAGGCTGCCGCCCTTCTTGGGGTCAAGCCGGCAACGCTTTACGCCTATGTTTCGCGGGGACTTATCCGCAGTGAACCGGGCCCCGGGGGAACGCGACAGCGCCGGTATCACGCCAGGGATGTCCAGGCGTTGGCGGCGCGGCAACTCAGCCGGCGGGACCTGGCCCGGGCCATGCAAGGTGCTGTCCAGGAAGCCGTTGACGGCGCCCTGCACTGGGGCTCTCCGGTACTGGAGAGTGCCCTGACGCAAATCACCGAAGGCCATCTGGTTTACTGCGGTCTGGACGCACTGATCCTGTCGGAGGACGCCACGGTCGAGGAGGTCGCCGCGCTGCTCTGGACGGGGGACCGGCAGGGCTGGGTGCAGTTGCCACTGCGTGCCCGGCTCAATCTCAGCACCCATCCTCCTGCGGCTGTGCCTGTAGAGGCATTTGGCTATGCCTTGACCCATGCAGGAGCGCATGACATTACGGCCCTGGACACCCGGCCCGAAGCCCTGCCTGCCCAGGCCGCCCGGGTTCTGAATCTGCTGTACGCCACCCTGGAACGGCACGAAGGCTTGCCGCCAGCTCCTGACTTGCCACTCCACGCCCGGTTGTCGCGCGCCTGGGGCGTTCCTGAAAGCTCAGGGCTTCTGCGACGTGCCCTGGTACTGCTGGCTGACCACGAACTCAATGTGAGCACCTTTACCGGCCGGGTGGCCGCCAGCGGCGGGGCCAGCCTGCACCACGCGACCCTGGCAGCCCTCTGTGCGCTGCAGGGCCCGGCGCATGGTCTGGCCGCGCTGGACGCCTACGAGTTACTGGACCACGCCCTGCGACGTGGACCCCAGGCCGCACTCCGGGACGGGGCCCGCCGGTCTCCAGGACTGGCAGGCTTTGGCCACCCGTTGTATCCCGCTGGGGATCCCAGGGGCGGGGCCCTGATGGCCGCGCTTCAGCAGTCTCACGCTGCAGCACCCGCAGTAGAGATGGCCCTGACCCTGCAGGAGACTGTGCGGCAGGACACCGGGATGACCGCCAACGTGGACCTCGCCCTGGCGACATTGATTCATGCGTTGAGGCGTGATGCAGGGGACACCCTGACGCTGTTTGCCCTGGCCCGCGCCGCCGGCTGGCTGGCGCATATTCTTGAAAGCTTCCGCAGCGGGCAGATGATTCGGCCGCGGGCACGCTATGTGGGCCCCTGATGGGCCACATGAAGCTGGCTACCAAGCAGCTCCAGCAGCACAGACAATAAAAAAGCCGCCTCTCGGGCGGTGATGAATACAAAATAGCGCCTTATGCGCTATTCGTCAAGACGATACACCGTTCTTGCAGCATGGAACGAATTAACCCAGCCGAGGCAACAGCGTCACGACTGCCGCCACGGTCACCACACTGCCCAGGGTGCTCAGCAGCACGACCCCTGCGACAGTGTCGGTGTCGGCCTCATACTCCCGGGCCAGCAGCAGGGCGTTGACGGCTGTGGGCATGCTGGCCGACAGCACCAGGACGGCCAGCCCCGGTCCATGCAGCCCCACGGCGGCGCCGCTGGCCAGCGCGATCAGGGGGCCTCCCACGAGGCGGGCGGCGCTGGCCAGCCAGATGCGCCGGGTCAGGGGAGGCCAGCCACCGGCGCCCAGTTGCAGCCCCAGCGACAGCAGCACCATCGGCAGCGTGGCCTGTGCCAGCAGCTCGACCCCACGGGTGATTCCCTCCGGGAGGGTGATATGCAGCCCGCGCAGAACGAGGGCCACCCCTGTGACCCAGACGGCGGGCAGCCGCAGCAGATCACGCAGGGTCTGCCGTGCCCCGGCCCCAGGGCGCCCCAGGGTATAAATGGCCGGCGCCACGGCGTACATCCCAATAAACGAGGCGAGAAACAGCACGGTCGCCCGCTCGAAGCCAGCCTGTCCAAAGGCGAAAAGCGCAATCGGGAGGCCCATGTTGCCACTGTTCCAGATGCCGACGCTGGCACTCAGGCTGCGGCGCAGGCTGTCCGCCTTGCCCAGGCCCAGGACCCAGCCCAGCAGCAGACAGCCCCCCAGCGTCAGCAGATAGGCGGCACCCAGTTGTACAGCCTCAGCTGCCCGGATGGGTGTACGCAGGATCACGTCCAGCACCAGGGCTGGAGACAGCAGATACAGCGTTACGCGCGCGATGGTGGTCTGGTCAATCGGAAACCGGGAGGCCAGCAACGCTCCCAGCCCTGCCACCAGAAATACCGGGAGCAGAACAGTGGTCAGGGCTTGAAACACGCCTGCCATCCTGGCACGCCGCAGCTGAACTGACGGCGAGGCTGTCAGAACGAACCCGCTGGAGAGAAAGGCGGCGCCGGGTCACGCTGTTGATAGGACCGAACAGCCAGAGGCGGGGAGGGGGACGACGCCTACGGGAGCAAGTAAAAAAGCCCCCATGCACGGGGGCTTTCTCACTGCTGGTGGAGCTTAGACTGCAAGCACCTGACGGCCGTCGTAGTAGCCGCAATTGGGGCAGATGTGGTGGCTGAGTTTCTTGCCGTGGCACTGGGGGCAGTCGTTCATGGCAGGAACGGTGAGGGCGTGGTGGCTGCGGCGCATGTCGCGCTTGCTCTTGCTGGTCTTCTTCTTGGGAACAGGGTGCTTGGCCATTTTCTTTCTCCTGGGGCCACTCGGCGTGTCCCGCCGGGGCATCTTCTCGCTGGGGCGACTCGGCCCACCAGGGCGAGACAACAGCGGGGAGTATAGCACACCCGACAGTGCAAGCGGAATCCAGGAGGGAGCTGTCCGGAGACCCTCCCGGTGTGCCGTCTGGCTGCCGTTTATCGTGAGTTCATGACGGCAACGCCACCGGTGGATCAGGCAGGTTTGGGAACGCAACTGCATGCATGAACTGCTGCCTCCCGTGAGCCTGGAGCGGGGCCTGCACTGGCTGGACCTGATCGGGGTGCTGGCCTTTGCCATGTCGGGGGCCCTGCTGGGCGTGCGCAAGCGCTTTGACCTGTTCGGGGTCGTGGTGCTGGGGTGCGTGACGGCAGTAGGCGGCGGGGCCATTCGCGACACGCTGACCGGACAGACACCGCCACTGTTCCTGCGTGACGAGACCTACCTGTGGATGGCGCTGCTGGGGGCCGGGCTGGGCTTTGCCTTCGGAGAGCGGCTGGCACGCTTTGAGCGGACCCTGAGCCTGTTCGACACCATCGGGCTGGCTCTGTTTGCGGCTTCGGGGGCAGTGGGGGCCATCAACTTCGGGCTGGGGCCGCTGGGCGTGGTGTTTGCCGGCATGCTCAGCGGAGTAGGCGGCGGGATCGTGCGGGACCTGATTGCCAACGAGGTGCCGGAGGTGATGTACCGCCGTGACCAGCTGTATGCCACGGCTGCAGCTGCAGGCGCCCTGGTGGTGGTGCTGCTGCATCAGCACGTCACCTCGTTTCAGGCCCAACTGGGCGGCGCCCTGACGGTGGTGGCCCTGCGCTGGCTCTCGCGGCGCGGCTGGGTCAGCCTGCCGGTTCGCCGGGTACCAGGGGGTTCATAGTCAGGCAGTCCTGAGTACAAGGCTCTCAGCCACCTGTCTTTCTAGCGGTCTTTCTCGGACAACGGCATCAGGCATCCAGAGGCTGCGCGGCCCTGGACCGCACCAGGGCAAAGGCCTGCCCTCCCAGCAGGGCCACCAGGGCCGCCCCTGCCAGCGCCAAGCCAAGGGCACCGGACAGGCCGATCTCGTGCGCCACGAAGCCAATGACGGGCGGGCCCAGCAGAAATCCCCCATATCCGATGGTCGCCACCTGCGCGATACCGCGTCCGGCCAGCGCATGCCCGGCCGTGCCGTACATGACCGGCACCACATTGCTGAGCCCCAGCCCCGAGAGTGCGAAACCCAGCGTGGCCAGCAGTGGATCGCGGGCCAGCAGCGCCAGACCCAGCCCGGCAGCCGCAATCAGCGAACCTCCGCGGACAGTGGCCTCGTCCCCCAGTCGGGCGCGAAGGCGGTCGCCAAACCAGCGGCCCAGGGTCATGGCCGTCACGAACGCCGCATAGCCGAGCCCGGTGGCTCCGCCCTGGACCTCCAGCACATCCCGGAAATACAGCGCCGCCCAGTCGTAGTTGGCGCCCTCGGCAAACATGCCCAGGAAGCACAGGCTGCCCAGCAGCAGCACGGCCGGGCTCAGGCCGGCAGCGGAGCGTGGGGCAGAACCCGGCTCCCGAGCCTCTGGCTCGATCCTGTCGGGCAGCAGCACTCGGCCGGAAAAGAAAGCAGTTATGGTGGTCAGGATCACGACCAGCAACACATGGGTGAGCATGGGCACACGCCCCACCAGCGCGGTCCCCAGCGCAGCGCCCAGAACCCCACCCAGGCTGAAATAGGCATGCAGCCGGCTCATGATGGGACGGCTCAGGCGGCGCTCGACTGTGACGCCCTGAGCGTTCATGGCCACGTCCAGGCTGCCGTTGATCGCCCCCAGCACCAGCAGCGCCACTGAGAGCGCCAGGAGGCTGGGCGTCAGGAAAGGCAGGGCCAGCGACAGCATGCAGGCCACAGCCATAACGGCAGTGACGCGGTGACTGCCCCAGCGCGCGGTCCAGCCGCCTGTGAGCGGCATGCTGGCCAGGCTGCCCAGACCCACGGCCAGCAGGGCGATTCCAAGCTGCGCTTCGGTCAGGCTCAGCTGATCGCGGATGCCGGGAATATTGACGGCCCAGGTCGCGAACAGCACCCCGTTGATCAGAAAAATGGCGCTCACGGCGCGGCGGGCCCGCTCGGCGCGGGCAGGATCAGGCAGGGGAACGGCAGACACAGCAGGGAACCTCGGGCAGAAGGGAGGATTGATCTGAAACGTTTCAGATCAGCTCTCTGTACGCTAGCATTCCGGCATGCCGCCTGCTATACCTCCCGCTGGCTCCGGTCCGGGCCCGGGGTCTGCCGGCAGTGGCCGGGTCACCCTCAAGGATGTGGCCCGGCACCTGGGGGTCTCGGTCGCTACAGTCAGCAACGCCTACAACCGCCCGGACCAGCTGTCTCCAGAGCTGCGCGAGCGGATCCTCAAGGCCGCGCGGGAGCTTGGCTACAACGGTCCTGATCCTCTGGCGCGCAGCCTGCGGCGTGGCCGGACCGGCGTGATCGGGGTGGTCTATGACGCGCCTCTGGATTACGCCTTCGCTGACCCGGCCGCCGCGTTGTTTCTGGGGAGTGTCGCCCACACCATCCAGGCCCAGGGGCTGAACCTGCTGCTGCTGGCATGTCCACATGGACCGCAGCCGGTTCATACCGCCAGTGTGGATGGATTTATCGTGTACTGCGCTGCCCAGGGCAGTGAACTGTTGAGCGCGGTACTGAGCCGCCAGCTGCCCACGGTGCTGGTGGACCAGCACTCTGCCGGGGACTCTGTCCTGGTCGGGATCGAGGACGCGCTGGGGGCCCAGGCCGCCGCCGCTCATCTGGCCACTCTGGGGCACACGCAGATAGGAGTGCTGTGCCTGGGGTTGAACCCGCCTGGGACAAGTCCAGGGCTCATGCCGCAGGAGGAGTACCGCACCACCACCGAGCGCCTGCGTGGGTACCGGCAGGGTGCGCCGCGGGCCACTCTCTTCCCGGTGGCGACCGCCCAGAACACCCCAGAAGAAGGCGAGCGCCGCACCCTGGACCTGCTGCGCGCCCGGGCGGAGGTCACGGCGCTGCTGTGCATGAGCGATGTGCTGGCCCAGGGCGCCCTGCATGCGGCCCGCCAGTTGGGACGGACGGTTCCGGCAGACCTCAGCGTAATCGGTTTTGACGATCTGCCCAGCAGCGCCTCCCTGGACCTCACGACCGTGTGGCAGCCCACCGGAGACAAGGGAGAGCAGGTGGGGCAGGCTGTACTGGCACTGCTGCGGGGTGACCGTCCGGCCGATATGACCCTGCCGACCCGTCTGATTCTGCGGGGCACGACCGCCGCTCCCGGGCCTTCCCGGACCCGGAGCGTCAAAGGCGGCGTTCAAACCTGAAGAGCCAGGCAAGGGTCAATGGCAGGCAGGGTGCCGTACCCTGGGCAGCATGAAACTTCTGGTGGTGGGTGGAGCAGGGTACATCGGTTCGCATACGGTCCGGCAGCTGCGTCGGAGCGGACATGAGGTTGTCGTGCTGGACAACCTGTCCAGCGGTCACCGGGAGGCCCTACCCGGGGACGTGACGCTGGTGCAGCAGGACCTGTTGGACGCCGAGGGCGTCAGGGGCACCCTGCAGGCCCACGAGCCGGACGCGGTGATTCACTTTGCGGCCCTGATCGAGGTGGGCGAGAGCATGCGCGCTCCGGCACGCTACTACCGCAACAACGTGGTGGGCAGCCTGAATCTGTTACAGGCCATCGTGGAGACGCGCAAGATTCCGCTGGTGTTCTCGTCTACGGCCGCCGTGTACGGCACGACCGACGCGGTCCCGATTCCCGAAAACGCCGCCATGCAGCCCGAGAGTGTCTACGGCGAGACCAAGCTGATGACCGAGCGCATGATCCACGCCTTTCACACCGCGCATGGCCTGCCATACGTGATCCTGCGCTACTTCAACGTGTGTGGAGCCGCGCCGGAGGGTGACATCGGCGAGGCGCATGCCAACAAGACCCACCTGATCGAGCTGGCCGCGTTGACTGCCCTGGGCCAGCGCGAGAAGATGATGATCTTCGGGGACGACTACCCCACCCCCGACGGCACCTGTATCCGCGACTACGTTCACGTGCAGGACCTGGCCGACGCCCATGTGCTGGCAGTCGAGGCGCTGCACAGCGGCCAGACGCAGGCCGCGACCTACAACGTTGGCCTGGGCCACGGTTTCAGCGTGCGCGAGGTGCTCGACGCGGTGGACGCCTTGACCGGCACGCCCCTCAAGCGCGAACTGGCGCCGCGCCGCGCCGGCGATCCGCCCCGGCTGGTGGCCGACGCCACGCGCATCGTGAAGGACCTGGGGTTCAAGCCGCGTTTTACTGACCTGCAGGAAATCGTGCAGACGTCCTGGAACTGGCACCGGAGCCATCCACACGATTTCCGCCGCTGAAGTGTAGCGGGGCCATTCAGGCCCTGACGCACAACACCGGCTTGGTCAGACGTAGTTCTGAACCCGGCTGGGTGGTGCGGCGCCCCGGTCACCGGCTGGTGGTGACGTCATGTGTCCCGTACGCTGGAGAGCATGACCCAAGCTGACCTGTCGTTTCACATCGAGCGGGGCCTTTCGGACCTGCGTGCCCTGGTGGCGCTCCAGAGCGTCTCTGCCCAGGGCCGGATGCTGCCCGAGACCGCTGCCTTCGTCACCGGCCTGCTGGAAGCCGAAGGCTTCACGGTGCGCGAGGTGCCGGGCGACGTGGCGCCGGTGCTGATTGCCGAGGCTGGCCCGGCGGACGCCGCGGCCACGTTGCTGATCTACAACCACTACGACGTGCAGCCAGAAGATCCCCTGGACCTGTGGAACACCCCGCCGTTCGAGCTGACCGAGCGCGATGGGCGGCTCTACGGCCGCGGCGCCTCGGATGACAAGGGCGAATTCGCCTCGCGCCTGGCCGCCGTGCGCGCCGTCAAAGCCCGCCACGGGGGGCAGCTGCCGGTCCGGGTCCGCTGGCTGATCGAGGGAGAGGAGGAGGTCGGCAGCCCCAGCCTGGAACGCGTGGTCCGCGAGCAGGCCGCTTCACTGCAGGCCGACGGCTGCTGGTGGGAATTTGGCAGCATCAGTGACGATGGCCGCCCGGTCGCCTTTCTGGGCCTCAAGGGCGTGATGTGCCTGGAACTGCGTGCCCAGGTGGCGGACAGCGACCTGCACAGCAGCCTGGGGGCGGTGGTGGACAACCCGCTGTACCGCCTCGCGCGCGCGGTGGCCAGCCTGCGCGACGACACCGGACGCGTGACCATTTCCGGGTTCCTGGACGACCTCACGCCAGTGTCGCCAGCAGACGAGGCGGCCATCGCGGCGGTTCCCGGTCAGGGCGAGACGACCCTGGCCACCTATGGAATCACCCGGCCCCTGGCGGCTCCGGGCGAGTACCACCGCCGCCTGAATCTGGCGCCGGTGCTGAACGTCAACGGCTGGGGTGGCGGCTACCAGGGCGAGGGGAGCAAGACGGTTCTCCCGGCGCACGGATTCGTGAAGCTGGATTTCCGGCTGGTGCCGGGTCAGACGCCGGAACGGGTACTGCAACTGCTCAGGGCTCACCTGGATGCCCAGGACCTGAGTGACATACAGATCGTGGAACTTGAAGCCCATCAGCACCCCGCGCGGGCAGATGCAGGCCATCCCTTCGTGCGGGCCTGTCTGGAAGCAGCCCGCGAGGCACACGGCCACGAGCCCATCGTGAACCCCAGCAGTGGGGGAAGCGGACCCATGCACCCCTTCATGGACGCGCTGGGCGGATTGCCGTGCGTTGCTCTGGGCATTGGCAATATCGGCGGCCGGGTCCATGCCCCCAATGAGAACATCCGCCGGGCGGACTTCGAGAAGGGCGTGGCCTTCGGGGTGGCCCTGCTCGAGCGCCTGGCAGGTGGCCTGAAAGGCTGAGGTTCTAGCCCCGCCGCTGAAGATCCGCCGCGTCCCAGACCAGCCAGGGGTGGTCGGGATGCAGGGCACGGGGCACGACGCGGGCGCCATGGTGTACATAAAAAGCCCGCGCCCGCTCCAGCTGCAGGGCCTGCAACTCGCCCGCAAGCCCCAGCTTCAGCGTACGGGCTTCCTGGAATCCCTGTTCCAGAAGCCAACTGCCCACACCCTGAGCGCGGTGGGCATGACGCACCCGCACTCTTATGCGCGCGTAGCCGAAGCCCAGCGCATTGACCAGCAGTTCGTCGGCATTAGGAGCGTGCACGGTCAGGCGGGCGACCTCTTCACGGGGGGGAGGGCGCAGCAAGGTGCTCAGGCCACGCACGGGGGGCACAAACAGGATCAGCTCAAAGCCCTGCCGGCCATGGTTCTGGTGCAGGAAGTCATAGGAACGGTTCTGGATCTGGACTCGGGTATAGGTCATGGGTGAAGGACACCAGGCACGGCATGTGCCTGCAGGAGAACCATGGGAAGCTGCCGGGCAGCCGTTGCGGAAGTGGGTTGGTGTTGCACTGTAGTCCAGTCTGCCTCAGCCGGTCTGCCAGGTTCGTCACGGACCTTCTGGAGCTTTGCGCGGGCAATCGCTGCCGGGTAAGCCTTGCCCATCAGGCCCTGATCCCAACCGTTGGCCATGACAGCCCCCGTTAACTTTCATGGGGCTGCACAGAAGGCGGGAAGACCGTCGGCGGAACACCGCAGATTGGGCCTTCCGGCGCGGAGTGCTGCTGGCGGGCGCCACGTCCTTGCTGTGAAATCCACAGAAAAGAAGAGACCAGTCTTCAGCGCAGCAGGTCGTTGGCGGCTCCACAGCAGATGGCCCGCCGGGCCAGAGCGGGCGGGCAGCAGACGGCACCGGGCTCAGTGGTCGGGGTAGACCTTCAGCTCGGTCACGTGGGCGCGGTCCGGTCTGGTCAGGGCGTGCGCGACGCTCTTGGCTAGGCCGCGCGGATCGATGGTCTCTTCCCACTTGAGTCCGGCTTCGCGGTTCTCGGGCGTATCGATGGCGCCCATGGGGTATAGGACGATGCCGCGCACCCCTTTGGCCTTGAGTTCGTCGTGCACGCTCAGCACGTAGGCAGCCACAGCAGCCTTGCTAGCGGTGTACAGCGCGGCCTTGGGACCACTCAGGCGTGCGGCCTGGCCGGCACTGACGCCCATGATCAGGCCGTCTTTCTGCTTGATCATGCCGGGCAGCACGCCCTGCACCGCGTGAAACAGCGTCAGCATGTTGGAGTCGAACATCTCGCGCAGGTCCTGGTCAGTGGCCTTCTGGGCGTCCTGCTGGGCGTAATCGCCGGTGGTATGGATCAGGGTATCGACCTTGACCCGGCGCAGCTGTTCGACACAGGCCGGGTCCGCGAGGTCCACGTCAATGACCTCGGTGGCCGGAAAGCGGTCGGCGGCGCGGGCCAGGGCCTCGCCGCGTCCGACCAGCACGAGCTGTGCGCCGGCGTCTTCAAGTTCCTGGGCAATTGCGGTGGCGAGGGCGCCGCCCGCGCCAGTAAGCATGACAGTGGAGGAGCCGAGATTCGCCATAGCCTTCAGCCTAACGTGCCTGCCCTGCTCCGGGGTGGGCAGGTCGGGCCGGCTGGCTTTCGGGAACACTCACGCAGGGTTTGGGATTACTCTTCGCCGTATCCAGCCGCCCGTACTGCCGACCAGGGCTGAGTACCGCCCAGGACGAAGGGAGAGCGCTGGATATGGGTGGTGATCTCGGGCCCTTCGGGCGAAAGATAGACATTTACCTCGCTGCGAATCCCGAAACCACGGGCTGCGGGGTAGGTCCCCGGCTCCACTGTGACTGCCAGCCCGGGAGTCAGTGTGCGGGTATCACGCGTCTCGTAATCGTCCAGGTTGGCGCCGGCGCCGTGAATCTGCACGCCCAGGTCGTGCCCGGTGCGGTGCAGGAAGTAAGGTGCCCAGGTTGGTCCCATAGCGTCGCGCGCGGCCCGGTCGCCTTCCCAGCCCTGCAGCTGGCCCCAGCCTTGCGCCACAAAGCGTTCCTGAAGGAGGTTCAGTGTGGCGTCCCGTGCTCTGCTTACTGCGGTCCAGGCGTCCAGGTACTCCTCGTGGGGCTCTCCTGCAAAGGCCACCCAGGTCACGTCGGCAAAGGGCCGCCCCGGTTCCTGGGCCCACAGGTCGATCAGCACGCATTCACCGGCCTGCAGGGTGGCGTTCTTGTTGCCTCCCGGTTCGTAGTGGCTGTCGGCGGCGTTCACGCCAAAGCTGACATTCACGGCGTGTCCGGCCTGCATCCCGGCGGCCTCGATCTGGCGCATGATCACGCCCTGGGCATCGACCTCGGTGACCGGCTCGCCAGCCTGCAGCCGCTCGTGAATCAGGCGGAAGGCGTCGTCCTTGGCCTGCATCAGGACCTCCACGGCGCGCCGGTGTGCGGCAAGGTCCTCGGCGGTCCAGCGCAGAAAGCTCTGCAGCAGGTCGGCGCTGGTGACCACATCGGCGGCGCCGGCTGCCCGCACCCGCTCCAGCGTGCCGGCATCTACCCGGCTGACATACGGCACGGCGCCGCGCGGGCTGTATTCCATGGCCAGACGCCTGCCTCCGACGACAGCCGCGAGGGCCGCGTCCAGCTCCGCGTGTGAACCGAAAGGGCGCCGCTCGACATCCCAGCCCCGCGTAATGTCCCCCCAGGTGCCACCCTCGATGTGGTTGTGCAGCACGACGGCCTGACCCTCACGCGGAACCCAGACGAAAAACCGCCGGGTCAGGAAGGCCTCCTTCGGCAGGTCCAGCACCCGGCGGGCATGGAGGTTGAGGCCCTGAAAGTCATACACCAGCCAGCCGTCGAGGTCGGTGGCCTGCAGGGCGTCACGCATGCGGTCAATCGGAGAAGCCATGGCCTGAGCTTACCGTCGGCCCTGTCAGGTATAGCTTTGCCAATGTGCTCATCGTCAGTGACGGTCGTTCAGGGCTTCACCTCGGGTTCATGCCGGCCCTCCCGGGTACGCTTGCCCCGCCGGCCTCCCCCTAGACTCCAGACATGGCCTTTCCCGACATTCAGTCCTTCATGCGTCTGCTGGAGCAGCGCGGCGAACTGCTGCGGGTTTCAGTTCCGGTCTCCAACGAACTGGAGATCACGGAGATTGCCGACCGGCTGGTGAAAAACGGCGGACCGGCCGTAGTGTTTGAGCAGGTGCGAGGAAGTGACTTCCCGGTCGTGATGGGGCTGATGGGCACCCGTGAACGCACCGCCCTGGCCCTGGGCGTTCAGGACCTGAATGACCTGGCGGCCAAGGTCCGTTACCTGATTGACCTCAAAGGCAGCGGCGGCATGCTGGGGATGCTGGGGAACATTCCCAAGCTGCGCGACGCCATGAACCTGCCGCCACGGCGGGTACGGTCGGCCCCGGTGCAGGAGGTGGTCTGGCGCGGTGACGAGGTGGACCTGTCCCGCATTCCGGTGCTGAAGTGCTGGCCTCTGGATGGTGGGCCGTTCGTCACACTGCCGCTGGTCATCACCAAGGATCCCGAGACCGGCGAGCGCAACATGGGCATGTACCGCATGCAGGTCATGGGCAAAAACACCACCGGCATGCACTGGCAGCGGCACAAGACTGGAACCCGGCATCTGGAGAAGGCAAAGAAGAAAGGGGAGAGGTTGCCGGTGGCGGTGGCCATCGGCGGCGACCCGGCGCTGATCTATGCGGCCACCGCGCCCCTGCCGCCGATTCCCGGCCTCGACGAATTCGCGCTGGCCGGATATCTGCGGGGCCAGCGCTACCCGGTGGTCAAGGGCGTCACGGTGGACCTGGACGTGCCCGCCAACGCGGAATTCATCCTGGAAGGCTATGTGGACCCGCAGGAGGACTGGGTGGTCGAGGGGCCGTTCGGGGACCATACCGGGTTCTATACGCTGCCGGACCTGTACCCACGCTTTCATGTCACGGCGGTGACCATGCGCCGGCACCCGGTGTACCCGGCGACCATCGTGGGCCGCCCACCTATGGAGGACGCCTACCTGATCGAGGCCTCCGAGCGGCTGTTTCTTCCGGCGGCTCAGCTGATTCTGCCGGAAATCGTGGACTACCATATGCCGCCGGCCGGGGTGGCCCACAACCTGGTGGTGGTCAGCATCAAAAAGGAGTTTCCAGGACAGGCGTACAAGGTGGCCAACGGTCTGTTCGGCCTGGGGCAGATGATGTTTGCCAAGGTCATCGTTGTGGTCGACGAGCATGTTGCCGTGCACGACATGGACGCCGTATGGCGTGAAGTGAGCCGGAAGGCCGTGCCCGGACGCGACACGCTGACCACACGCGGGCCCATTGATGTGCTGGATCATTCCAGCCGTGGCTGGGGATACGGCGGCAAGCTGGTCATTGATGCGACCACCAAGCGTCCTGAGGAGATCGGGAGCGGTGTCAGCAGCCGCGATGCCCAGGCCGCGGATGTGAGTCCTGAATCGTTTGCGCCCCAGGTTTCGGCCACCCTGCCCGAGTTTGAAGGCGTGCTCGCCCAGCGCCAGACCCCGGACGGCTACTGGCTGGTGGCCCTGAACAAGACCCGGGCCGGGCAGGCCCAGGAACTGGCAGCAGCCTTTGCCGCACATCCAGCGGCTGTGGGCATCCGTCACCTGCTGATCTGCGACGAGCAGACGGATGTCAGAGACCTCGGCGACGTGTGGTGGACCATTCTCAACAACGTGGACCCCGAGCGTGACGTGTCGGCACTCGTCACTTCACAGGAGGGCACCCTGCTGGCCTGGGACGGTGCCCGCAAGTTGCCGGAGGAAGGTTTCGTGCGCGAGTGGCCACCCAAGATCGTGATGGACGAACAGATTCAGCGCCGGGTGGATGCCCGCTGGCACCTGTACGGCCTGCCCGAACGCTGGCGCTGAGTTCCGGCCGCCCGGCGCTTACAATCGCGCGGTGACTCTCGCCGCGACCGCCAGCCCCCGCACCGAACTGAGGGCTCTGCTGACCCTGGCTGGGCCTGTGGTGGTGTCGCAGTTCGCGGCGAACGCGCTGGCCCTGATTGCCACAGCTGTGATCGGTCGGCTGGGAACGGCGGAGTTGGCTGCTGCCGCTTATGCCAACGCGATCTATTACCTGGGTTTCATCATGCTGATCGGGGTCATGTTCTCGGTGGCGCCCCGGGTCGCCCGGGCCCACGGAGCAGGAGACATCGCTGCGGTCGGGCGGACTCTGCAAGGTGGGCTGTGGCTGGCCATGGGGCTGACACTGGTTTGCCTGCCCGTCATGTGGCTGGTCGCGGCCCGGTTGCCGGCGTTCGCCCCACCGGACATCCGGGCGGATCTGGCGGCCACCTACCTGAAGATCTATGCGCTGGGAATGCTGCCCAATCTGGCCTTTATTGCCCTGCGCGGCACACTGGAGGGCACCGGGAAACCGAGGGTGGTCACGGCAATCAGCCTGCTGGGGGTCGGCTTTGCAGCCCTGGTGAGCCCCGCGCTCGCCTATGGCTGGGGACCACTGCCGCGCCTGGGGCTCACAGGTGCGGCGGTTACCAGCGTGCTGGCGACCTGGGGTATGGCCCTGGCGTTGTGGCCGCTCTCCTGGGGTCAGGCTGCGGGCGCCGTGTCGGTTCAGGGCGTACGTCAGGAAGTGGGCGCCCTGCTGCGGCTCGGCTGGCCCATCGGACTGACCCTGGGTGCCGAGGGGGGCATGTTTACAGTCACCACCCTCCTGATGGCGCGCTTCGGGCCAGAGGTACTCGCCGCGCACAACGTGACCCTGCAGGCCATCACCGCGATCTTCATGATTCCGCTGGGGATCTCTTCAGCCACAGGTGTACGGGTGGGTCAGGCAGCCGGGGCTGGCGAGTGGCAGCGGGCGCGCTGGGCCGGCCTGCTGGGACTGGCCGTGTCGGGGGTCCTGATGGTGGGCTTTGCAGTGCTGGAACTGGCCGCGCCCCGGCTGGTGCTTGGGGTCTTTCTCGATACGGGAAATCCTGCCAATGCGTCCGTCATAGCTGCGGCAACCATCTTCCTGGGAATTGCTGCACTCTTTCAGACAGTGGACGGCGCCCAGGTGACAGCCAACGGGGCTCTGCGAGGCCTGCAGGACACACGCGCTCCTATGCTTGTGTCTCTGGTGGCCTACTGGGTGTTGGGACTGGGAGTGGGTGCCTGGCTGGCTTTTGGGCTGGAACTGGGCGGAAGGGGCCTGTGGTTTGGCCTGACGGCGGGTTTGACCTTCGCCGCCGTAGCTCTGGTCTGGCGGTTCCTGATTCTGACCAGCCGGCCCCGCTAAGTGTCGGCGCCCCGGAGCAGGTACACGACCCCGGCGTCCCGGTTCAGGCGGTGGGTGTGAGTGGTGACACAGATGACACAGATAAGGGGTCACCCGGTCTGAAATGAAGACGGTCATCCTTAAGCCCCTGTAGCACGCGATTCTTACCGGTTTCCTTAGTGAACGTTGCGAGCCATGAGGCCGGGTGTTGACAGGTGAACGGGCAGGGTATATAGTTCCCTTCGCCCAAGAAATCGGGCGAGCGGAAAACCTCGAGAGAGACCCGCTGGGACGCATGAAAATCTGGTGTTGAATGACGATGACAGGGCCTTCCGACAGGGAGGTACAAGCGGATCACCACCCCGGTGATCTCCAGATTTGTGAAGGCCGCGAGGCCGAAGGTACCCAATGGGTACAGCCAAGCGCA
>NZ_BMPP01000032.1 GCF_014647655.1 Deinococcus malanensis | reverse complement strand
ACGATTCCCGACTGCATGTTGGCCCGGGAGGTGTTGTCCTCAAGGGTGGGTTGCGCGTTGCCCGCGACAATGATGCCGCTGAGCGTGTTGTTCTCACAGGTGTTGCCCCTGGCGGTGCCGGTTGCCTCCCCCAGGTAGGCGATGCCTGCATTTTTATTGGCCTGGCAGGTGTTGTGCTCGAGGGTGGGTTGCGCGTTGTCCTGGACACTGATGCCGTGGTCGGTGTTGTTCTCGCAGGTGTTGCCTTGGGCTAGCCCGCTGGAATGGTCTGCGTAGAGTATTCCAGCATGGGTGTTGTTCCGGCAGGTGTTGTCCTGCAACGTTGGGTGAGCTTCGCCTCCGATCCACAGGCCACTGAGGATGTTGCTTTCACAGGTGTTTGCTGAAACGGACCCTTGGGCGGAGTCAAGGAAGGTGATGCCTGCCTCGGCATTGCCGGTGCAGGTGTTCTCCCTGAGTTCCGCCTTGGCAGTGCCAATGATGGAGAAGCCATCAACTTCATTGTCCTGGCATCTGCTCCGGGAGACGCTTCCCGTGGAGCCTTCTGCGAACTGAATGCCATTCATGCTGTTGTGGTGGACAATGCAGTGCTCAATGACTGCTTGGGCTTGACCGTGCAGGTACACGCCATTGCCGCCATTACCGGAAATGTCACACCGTTCAAGTCGAGCGGCAGCATGCCCGCCAATAGTGACGCCGTGCGCCTCTTCATCCTCGCTCAGGGAGCCACCCTGGACGTGACAGTCGATGAGTGTGAGCCTCGAATTGTCCACAGCCAAGATGGTGGGAGCCAAGCTGCCGTCTGGCTGTGTGAAGGTCACGCCGTTTGCGGTGAACGTAGCCGTTCCTAAGACATGCACGACACTTTGAAGGCCTGGGCCGACGACTCGCGTGGTGTTTGGGCCAGCGCCATTCAGGGAGACTGCTCGGTTGACCTGAAGAGGGGTGCTGATGACATATTCGCCGGGCGCAAGCCGTAGCACCGCGTTCGCGGGTGCTGTTTGGAGTGCGAACGTAAGGTTGTCGCCTGGGGCGAGATCAATGCTGGAGTGATCACCGCGGGACGTGCTGATCGTGGTGCGGCGTGTGTTGGTTAGCAGGCGCAGTGCAGCGGCCGCTGAGGAGGGCCGCTCGGGGATGCTCAGTTTCAATGCGTCATCGAGAAAGCGGCGCAGCCCGTCTGGAAGATCATCAGGGAAAGGGCGAAGGTCAGCACCTCGGCCACGTTCGTGGGCGGGTGGAGGTGATGCCCCGACGAGGGCATGGTAGGACGTGGCTGCGAGGGCATAGAGGTCCGTGTAGGGGCCGAGTTCGCTGTTAGTGCCGTACTGCTCCAAGGGAGAGTATCCATGGCTTACAAGCAGATCGGCGCGACCAGTCGGCGCAGCCAGCGCGTGAGCAGAGCCAAAGTCGATTAAAACGATGCGCTTGTCGGCAGTAAGGTAAATGTTATCTGGCTTGATGTCGCGGTGCAGAACGCGCTCGGTATGGATGACGGCCAGTGTCTTGGTGATAGTACGTGCGATGGTGTGGACGCGGGTAGGGGGCAGGCGCGACTGTCGGGCAATTCGCTGGGCAAGGGTTTCGCCGGACAGGAGCTCCATAACGGCATAGGCGGTGCCATTCTCTTCAAGGACGTCATGAACGCGAACGATGCCGGGGTGGCTGAATCTGGCAAGGACCCGGAATTCATTGATGAAGCCAACCTTCTGCTGCTCGAAGATGGCGGGTGCCGTTGAGGGTGTCACGAGGACGTTCTGTGTACGCAGCGACCCAGTCGGGAAAAGCTCCTTGATCGCAATGTTGCGTGCGAGAAGTGCGTCGGTGCCTTGGTAGGTAACTCCGAAGCCTCCCTGGCCGATGACGTTTTTGATGGTGAAGCGTCCGTCGGCGAGAACTGTGCCGGAGGGAAGATGGAGTGTGCGAGGAGCGCCGCACGAAGGACAGAGGATATCCTGTTCGTTGAAAGGAAAGTGCTGACAGTATTCGCAGACGTCCATGGGGTTTATGTGGAGTCTACTCCATATGTACCCTTAATTATTTCAAATAAGACTGTTAGACGCGCTCAGTAGACAGGTAAGGATGATGGGGCCAATGAGATTGGTGTTCTCTGAGGTGCCGCATACCCCCGCCTCGGCTACAAGTAGGTAAGGAAGCGAAAATTCTGAACTGCCAGCGTTTCGACTATCTCCTCCTCGACTGACCTCGCGCATATGACCGCTTAGATCTCCTGCGGGAGCTTTGACTAAGGTCGCCGCATCTTGCGGCCCCTCAGCACCTGACACTTCGGGAAGTTGGCGTGTGTGTGGGCGGGAAAGGCGTACTAAGCAGCTCAAAGCAGTCCCAGAAGGCCTCCCCGCCCCACCGCACGGCCTGACTCAGCACCTGCCACCCGATGCGCACCTGACTCACCACCGCCCGTCCCCGGTTGTCCCGCCGCGATGGGCTCTGTTGCACGGTTTGCGCGCCCACCCGGGCCATCCATGCCAGCGCGACACACAGCAGCCCGAACAATCGGGCAATCCGGTCAGGGGCTGTCATGTGCGTGGCCTCCAGGTCCAGACCGCGGGCCTTCAACGACGAGAACGCGGACTCGATCCCCCACCGGCGACGGAAGGTCTCCAGGACGTCCAGGACAGGCAAATCTGAGGCGACGATCACCCTGTTCCCCGCGGGGGACAGGGTGATGACCACGTGCATCCATCCGCCGTACACCCAGGTGCGCTCGAAGAGCGTGCAGACTTCACCCGGTTGCAGCGTGATGAACAGCTCCCGGGCCAGCTCATCCTCGATGCGGGTGTTCTCCCGGATGCGCAGACACTGCCGGATGCGTTTCCAGCGCAGGAAATTGCACCACTCCTGACCTACGAACTCCCGGTCGGCGATCAACACGCCCAGCGCCTGGCAGGCAGCACGTTGAGCAGGCGAGCGGGGCAGGAGGATGCGGGCCGCGGTGCTGCTGTTCCCTTGATGCGGCAGGATCGACCACACGAGGGGGATGACCGCGCCCCCGAGGATGGCCCCCAGAACGAGGATGTTCAGCGGCGTCTGGCCGTCATGCCAGGTGGTGCGGTCCATGATCACGGTGAGTTTGCCCTCAGGGAGCAGGGGAAGCAGGACGTCTGTGACGTCCTGCGGGGTCAGTTGAGCGTCGTGGAAGACCCGTGCCACCGTGCGGGTCTTGGATTCCATCGTGGCGTCCCTGGGCAGATGGAGCGCAAGCTTGCGGTGCAGCGTAGACTCCGCCTGGAGCAGTGCCAGGAGCACTTCCGCGAGCCGCCTTAGGGCATCGAGGCGGCGATGAGGCAGGTGGGCTTTCAGGTGACCGGCCAGCGTGTCAGCATGCAGTCGGGCAGTATCGGGGATCGTCACAGACCCAGATACCGCCCTGTGTCATGCCGCACTGCGTCCAGGACGCCATTCCCCGCAAAGTGTCAGGTGCTGAGTTGCGGCCCATAAGAGATCACTTGGCCCAGCAATTGCTGGTGGCTCTGAGGGAGGCGTGCCTTGTCCGTGCCTTACTCGAATGACAGATGGTGGGATGGTTCGGTCATTAACGGGCACCACGGAAAGAGTTGGATGCCGTGTAACACGGGGAGGAGATGCAAACAGGCACCAAGAGACATTAAGCGGCTTGCAGGGGCTTCCACCTACGGATCAGAAGGCCAGGGGTTCGAATCCCTTCGGGCACACCACAAAAAACTTCCTCTAGGAGGAAGTTTTTTCTTTATTGTCCTGCTACACAGAGAGCCGCGCGCCTTGTTCGTGCCTTGGAACAATGGATTATCAAGATCACCCTCTTTCTGGGCTGGGGCATCTGCAGGTCAGCCTGTTCGACGCTGAAACGTACAGGCAAAGTGGAAGGACCTTGCTCTTCAGCCTGGGCGGTCAGGAGATGGAGTGCACGGGCTACATTGGCTGACCCTTTGAGTGCTGCCAGAGCGCACGGCCGAAAATGTGCATATCGACCGAAGCGCGATTAGCCTACTCGCGGCGGCATTGCGTGACCTCCGGCCGAACACGTACCGCTCGCACCTGAAAGCACTGCTGCATCTGGTGCCGCACATCGGGAACGAGCCGCTCGCGACGCTGAGCCCACTCCTGATTCAGGAAGCCTTCGCTCTGCGTCTGGATCAGGAACTCAGCACCGCCAAGAGCCTGGCCTCGTCACTGCAGACCTTGCGAATGGCGTTGCGGCAAGCCGTGTTGTGGGGAGTGCTGTCTTCCAATCCAGCTTTCCTGGTCCGGACGCCGAGAACCTACCCTAAGGAGATGAAAGTCTGGAGCCCGGGTGAAGCCCAGCACTTCGTGGACCACGCCAGGGGACACCGGCTCCATTCCTTCTTCTGTTTGGCCCTGGGGACAGGCATGCGGATGGGGAGCTGACTGGCTTGTCCTGGGGAGACGTCGACCTTGAAAAGGCCGACCTGGTCGTCAGCCGGAACTACATCCGGGACATCACGAGAGCATGGATGCTGGGCGAATCGAAAACCCGGGCCGGGCACCGCTGCATCCGGTTGAGTGAGGACGTCGTCGAGGTGCTGGTGGAGCACCTTGTGGAAGACGAGAAGTGGTTCGGACCCCGCCGGGTTCGCTATCCCGTCTTCGTCTGCTTGAGTGGGGAGCGGCTGGATCACTCCAATGTGGCCCGATCGTTCCATCAACTGGGCCGGCAGGCTGGCGTGCCACGGATCCGCTTTCACGACCTCAGGCATACCTCGGCGAGCCTGTTGATTCGGCAGGGCATCTCGGCGAAGGTAGTCAGTTATCGTCTCGGGCATGCCGACGTGTCGTTCACCCTGAGCGTGTACACGCATCTGTACGAGGACCAGAGGCGTTCGGCAGCGCTTCCGCTCCATCAGTTGCTGGCAGGCCCGCCGGTGGAGGAGTCGTCAAAGCCTTCCTCTGAGCAGCTGATAGCGCAACTTCAGGCGTTGTTGGCCCAGCTGATGAAGTGAGGACGGCTGGGCTGGCACGGGAATCGATCGCTTCTTTGAAGCTTCCGAGGCGTGTCAGGAACGGTTCGTCACCCTGTCTGGTGGCGGGCAACGATTCGCTTCTTTTCGTGTTCGATTGCCGGTCGGAAGGCAATAAGTGCCGTCCGGCACCCTTCAGCCCCGTTCATTGCAACGATTGTGGCGGGATCCGACGGTCCAAAGGTTCCCACCACAATGAAGTGATGAGGCCAGGTACGGTCTGCCATTGCAGGCACAGGCCGAACTCAGGGAGCACCGGACTTGCGCTGTTTTCAGAAACTCAGGTTTCTATTGAAATTTCACTCGCGCACAATGCCGACATGACCGATCCCCCGGCGACCCCGTTCCAAGTGGCGACCCCTGCACAGGCGCAGGCCCTGCTGGACTTCACGTACGGGGCACGCCTGCTGGAGAAGTTCATGCAACCCGGCACGTCCAGCCAGGCCGCTCACGCGCTCGCAGAACCCGCCAATCGCGTCGCGTACCACGTCCGCAAACTCACCGACAGCGGCCTTCTGCGCGTCGCGGGACACCAGGGCAAACGCGTCCTGTACCAGACGGTCGCAGAGACCTTCCACGTCCCGCGCGCGCTCGTCCGACTGGATGAACCCCTCACGCTGATCGAGCCGGTCATGCAGGAAATCACGAATGCGTACGCCCACGCCATCCTCGCCTGGCAGGCACGGCAGGACCCTCAAGCCCCCAACGAGGGCGGTACAGACCTCACGGTGAGGCTCGGCACTCATCACCCGGCGGACGGGTCCGCTGCGCCCGAAGGCCCGTACCCGCCCGCGATGCGGCTGCGTGCCGTCCGCCTGACCCCCGAGCAGTACCAGCGGGCCCAGGCCGCCCTGGACCGCATCCTGACCGAACTTGACACCGGCGACGACGCCGCGGACGCGAAGCAGGCTACGTTCGTACTGATGACCTTCCCGGGCCACCTGCACCAGCACTGACATGCACACAGGCGCGGCACACAGCCCGCCGAGGAGGAAGTATGACCCGAAACGCACCTCACCCAGCCGTGACCGACCGTCCAGTCCCCGCCGGACTGGATCTCGAGCCCTACGACCCGCGAACCGCTCCTGACTCCCTGATTGAGGCCCTCACGGTCTTTGAGAACATCCAGCTTCACGAACGGCAGCCGGACAACCCTCCTCTCGCCCCATCCCAAGTTGCCGCTTCTCTGCGACACCTTCCTGCTTTCGTCGAGGTGCCCGCCTGGGTGGTGCGCGACGGAGAACGCGTGATCGCGGACGCTACCGTCGCGCTGGTGCGCCTGGACCAGAACCGGCATATGGCCCAGGTCAAGCTGGGCGTGCTCGCCACGTACCGGCGTCAGGGGATCGGCCGGGCCCTGCTAGAGAAGGTCGTGGATGCGGCGCACGCCGATGGGCGAACCATGTTGATGGTCAGTAGCAACTCGCGTGTCCCAGCCGGTGAGACGGCCCTGCGGCAGACAGGAGCGAAGCCGGGACTGGCCGCTCAAGTGAACCAGCTTGATGTGCACGAGCTCGATCCCAGCCTGCTGCAGCGCTGGATCACCCAAGGACAGGAACGCGCGGCGGGCTACAACATTGAGGTCTGGGAGGGCGCGGTTCCCGAAGAGGACGTCACGGCGTTTCTGGAACTGACGCAGGTCATGAATGACCAGCCGCTCGGTGAACTGGAGGTCGAGGACACCCGGCTGACCGTGGAGCAGTTCCTGGCTGCCGAAGCCCACTTTCATGCGTCGGGGCGGCAACGCGTTCTGGGAGTGGCGCGCCGGACGTCGGACGCAGGCCTGGTGGGGTTCACGGAACTCAGCTGGCACCCGGGTCGTCCGAGCATCCTGGCCCAGGGCGCGACGGGGGTGGTGCATCAAGCCCGTGGTTTGGGGCTGGGCCGCTGGCTGAAGGCCGTAGCGCTGCAGCGGGCGTTGGCGCTGAATGGGGACGCACGTTTTGTCCGCACGGAGAACGCGGACGCGAACGCGGCGATGCGCCTCATCAACGAGGAGTTGGGCTTCCGTCCGTACTCGGCGACGACCCTCTGGCAATTAGAGGTATCGCAGGCGCAAGCGTACCTGCAGGGGATGGTGAACATCACGGTGTAAACGATTGACAGCTGTTGAGAGTGTGGCGGTGGGCGTCTGGTGAAGGGACCTCGCCGATAAAGGGTGCGGGTCCACTACCTGGAGACAGCACTCCCTGGTGGCCAGAAGAAGTGGAAGTCCAGGTCGCCTGCGGTGCAGTTCAGGTTGCCAGCTCAGGAGACGTTGTTACGGTTGAGGACGGTGGCCCAGGAAGACGTCTCTGGGCGTTCGCTCCTCAGTAGTGACTTCAGTCACCAGTTGTGGCTCAAATCCAACCTCGTCCAGCCACGCCAGCCACTCTTCCCGGCGGAACAGGCCCAGGTGATGCGTTTCATGGACTGCACGCACCGACCCGTCCGCCTTACGGAGCACGAACGCGTACTCGGTCTGCACCCGCGTATCGGACGGATCCGGATCCCAATTCCACTCCAGGTACCGGACACCCCGGCCGTCCGGCCCGTCGGTCCCACCGCAGCTGCTGCCGGGCTCGAACGTTTCACGCGTCTGATCCGGAAGGAAGACCGCCACGCCCCCGGGCCGGCAGTGCATGAACGCGGTTTCCATCGCCAGCCGGAGATCTTGCTCAGAGGTCATGTAATCCACGGCGTCATGCACGAATACGGCATCGAAGGTGCGGTCAAGGCGGATCGAGCGCATGTCTCCCTGCTGGTGCTGGCACTCCGGGTTGAGTTGACGGGACAGCTCCAGCATCTGCGCGGACAGATCTACCAGGGTCAGGCGGAAGTGCGCTTTGAGATGCACTGCGTTGTGGCCGCCGCCACTGCCCAGCTCGAGCACGTCGCGGACGGGATGGCGGGCGGTGCGGAGCATCGTGGCGCTGAACGCTGCCTCCTCCTCGTATTCACCGGGTGGAGAGATCAGCGGCCACCACGGCGCGAGCTGGGTGTAGAAGGTCAGCCCCTCCTGCGAGTCACTCATGTCCGCATTGTCGCTGCTCGATTGGGGCCGACACACGGGGAGATCGATTTGTGGAGGATCAGCGTCGGGCGCTCAAACGTCTAATGACATGAGAAAGACGACATCTCAAACAGGGCTGGCCCGCGTAGTCCTGGAGCTGGAGCGTCGACTTTGGTCTGTCAGGTCTGTGGTATACAGCGACAGCACGCCGTCGACGGCGTAAAGTGCGTTGGCTTCAGGTTCATCCCCGCCTTCCATCATCCCCTATACGCCGGGTCCACTACCTTTCGTAAAAAGCAGGCGGCTCGATACCCAACAGCCGCAGGTATACGAAGCCTTGCCCCCGGTGGTGAATCTCGTTCTCCACCAGGTAGGGCAATGCCGTGAGGTGGGGCAGCGGCGGGACGACTCCCCGCAACGCATCTCGCGTCAGGTGGGGCCAGCGGGCTTCAATGAGAGCGTCCGCCTCGTCCCATAGGTGAAGCAGAACAGCTTTCTCGTGGACGTCACTGGTATCGATCTGCGTAAAGTCCCATTTGCCGGACTCGACGCCATGCAGGCTGGGTGCAACCATGCGTACGGTCTCCAGCATCATCTCGCCAAAGGTGCGGAGTGGGGCGCCAGGCGTGAAGGTGAACAGGTGCTCGTCAGGGAAGCGTTCGATGGTGCGGCGGGTGAGGGCGCGGTGTCCCCGCCAGTGGTGGAGCATCTCGTCGGCTGTGAACACGCCTGAACTCTCGTGTGGTCGCGTCATGTGAGGGCCAGCGTACCGTGCCTTCCCGTCAGGAGCTGACGTGTATTCAGCGTGGGCCGATGGAGGGCATCAATAGGACGGACCATTGCGGAAGAGCCAGGTGATACTCGACGGTTGAGAATCTATGGCCTGTGGGCCTGTTACTACACGGTCGTCAGGAGCTGGATTCCAATCAAGACCAGGGTGCCGAGCCAAAGCACATTTTCATTCCGGGGCAGGCTGCTCCTGTGCGTCCGCCGGAGGTACGCCTGGCGCGCGTGCGTGGCCCGGACGGCGGCAAACGCACATAAGGCGAGGTCGAAGATGTTCACTCGTCCGAACAGCATCAAGACATTTTGTCCGCTGCTTCCCACGACCAGATCTCCCGTGAACGCCATGGCTAGTGCTGCCAGGGCGATGAGCAGATCACGCCGGAGGCTCATCAGGAGCGGTGAAGTCCAGGATGATTCGGCCATAGGTGAACTCTATAAGTAACTGCGGGGCAAAGTAACCGCATATGTTCTGTTGAGGCCTTGGTTTCCCGTTCCTAGCACATCCCTGTATGGCACTGGCGAGGTTCCAGAGGCACACGGGGCATGACGGCTCTCACTGGTTCCGGACCACCACTTTGAGAACGGTCAAAGTCTGAGTTGCTTGTTACTGGGAACTGAAGGTGGCGGACGGCGCCTGAGGGTACTCAGGCACCCCAGATCAGAGGCAACTTACGCGGTCCTCAATCCAAGGCCTGGGAGTTAACCATGCACGACTGTTCAGGTCCTGGACACCGGGCTTTGAACGAACAGTCATTCCTCTTGCCGTAAGTTGAAAGCGGCGCGTAAGCGGTGTATGGCCTCTTCGCCTAACGCCCGGGAAGCCAGCTCGTACGAGTGCTTATGCTTTGCGGGCCATTGGGACCTGGGAATTTCGTTGGCGTAGGAGAAGTAGTCCCACATGATGGCTTCCCAGCTGTTACACCTCAGACTGAGGCCCTCGAGACGCCCTTCGGTCTGCTCTGGGCAGGAGCCCGCAGGTGCACCGTCTATTTCGTATGAAGCACCGTTCCAGTAAGCAGGTTCGCAGTCCAGCAGGACGCCCTGGGCCTCAGCGAGAAACCCGTAATCCAGTTCTTCTGTGATGCGTCCCTGACGGCCGACGATGAGTGTTTCGAACTCCCTTCTACGCTCGCCAGGAAACGTCAGATCAATGTCATCATGCCCGCGAGTGATTAGTCCCAGGCGAGCGTCGATCGCCCAGCCGCCACCGACCCAGACAGGGAGATCCAGCTGGGCAGCAGCGGACACCACTTTGCTTATCAGGTCGAGGTGGGCTTGGTTCATGAGGGGCTTCCTTCTGTTCGTGTGGCTGCTCAGCGGGGGGCCTGGACTTGGCTGAACAGGTAGAGTAGGGGCATCTCCGAGGACACCTGCCCAAACTGCGAAAAATTGGATTTTGATTTTACCAGCTCATGCATCATCCGCTCTGCTCTACCAACTATTTAATTTTAATGGTCAAAGGAGTGCTGTTTATGAACGATAGGAACTACGCTATAAGCTTGGCGAGTATAGTTGTAAGTAGCTGGTTGCTATTTTCTGCTTTGCGAACTGCTGGCAATTCTGCTTTTGCGTACAATCCCATGGCCAGTAATTTTTTGGTGATGGGAATTTCTATTATTATTGCATTCGCAGCATATAGATTTAAAAAACATTTTCAGAATAGTAATCAAGTATCATCAAGTGCAGAGAATGTAGCCATGCTGGCTTTCGTATTATGGTCTTTAATTTCCCTGATAGTTTTTGTTTTTACTTTGCGCTACATTGGTTAAAAACAAGTAATTACTCAGAGCTAAATTTGACTTCGTGCTGAGTGGTTACCTGATTGTCAAGGGTGTGGGCGTTCAGAGCGGTGGAGCTCGGATAGTTTTATTCCCCTAGTCCTCAAACAAATGGGGAAGCGCAGCCCCGTTCACTCACCGCGCAATGGTGCACTCCCACTTCAAGGGCCCGTACCTCGGGGCAGGCGAGTGGACGGCAACCTGATCTGCACGCCTGCAGGAATCATGCGTGACCGGGCGCGTGCGCCGCGGACCATTCCCGAGCCAGTAGCGCATATTGATCGTCGTCCAGCCAGACGCTGCCGTCGAAATAACTTTCCAGCGCCCGTCCCTCATGCCGAAAGCCGAGCCGGCGCAGCAACCTTGCCGACGGCAGGTTGCGCGGATCGGTGTTCGCCACCACCCGGTGTACCTTCAGGCGCTGGAAAGCGAAGGTGAGCAGGGCAGCCACGGCCTCACGCGCGTATCCCTTGCCGTGCATAGAACTCATGATGCTAAAACCGACCTCTGCATGCCGTACCTCGAACGACCGCCAGCCAATGTCGCCGATCAGTGCCCCGGAGTCCCGGGTGGCGACGGCGAACTGGAACCACCCGGGTTGGCCGGGCTGACGGTCACGCATGGCGCGGATCAACGCCAGCGCCTGTTCCTCGCTGAAGCTCGGACCCCAAGCTTGGTACTCGGCGACCAGCGGGTCGCTGCGATATGCACTGAGCGCTGCTGCGTCGGCTTCGCGGAAGTGACGCAGCACCAGGCGTTCGGTCATCAGGGTGTCAAACACAGGCGCATGCATACACCTACTCTGCCGGTGAATGTCACGAATGGTATTGCTTCAAATGGCTTAGCGTCTGCTTCGGCTGAGGCGATACCGACAAATACAGATCAGCCAGTCGACGGTTCTGAGCTGCGGCTCAGTACAAACAGGTGCCGACCCGCCTCGAACCTCAGGGGTTGCAACCTGCCCATCACCTCCTCTGAATGCTGCTGCCAACGATGGAACAGACAACGCTACCGTTCCCGAACCCGTCCTGAAAGGCATTGACTATGGTTCGCTGCCGCCGATGCTGGAACAGTACTTGGCGCTGCGATACCAAGTACAAGCGGAGCAGGGCAACCCGGACCCTGGCCACTCGAACTTCGAAAAGGCTCCTTCAGGCGAGCATGACTCACAAGGGTCGTCGGTGGCTGGAGAATTTTGGGCGACGCTTTCCATCTTCGAACACCGCTTGCCTGATGAGCACGGTGGGAGGGCAGGAACGAGGACGCTGCTTACTGATGCAGCGCCCTTTCCTTTGCACCGGATGTCGTTCGCTACGGGTTGGGGGAGGAAAGGTGGTAGACGGTCCCGCTCTGGTCGTCGCTGAGGTACAGCCCGCCGTCGGGCGCGACGGCCGCGTCCACCGGGCGACCCCAGCGCACCTTGTTCACCGGGTCCGTCACGAATCCCGTCACCAGATCGCGCTCTGTCCCCAGCCCTCCCACCGTCTTCGGAAACAGCACGAACTTGTGCCCGCTGAAGCTGGTCCGGTTCCACGACCCGTGCTGCCCCACGACCGCCCCGCCCGCGTAACTGCCCGGCACGTTCGGCCCCGTCCAGAACGTCAGCCCCAGAGGCGCCGAGTGGGCAGGCATCCCGACCGTCACCCGGTCTGCCGTGTCGCAGTTCAGGCGGCTGCCGTCTGCGTTGGTCTGTACGTCGCGGTCGAAGGGCATGTTCAGCAGCCCGCCGTCGGGGTTCGGGTTGCAGAAGGGCCAGCCGTAATGACCGCCGTTCCTGACCCGGATCAGTTCCTCCGGCGGATGGTCGTCCACGTAGGACGGGATGACCTTCCCGTAATCGTCCTGACCGTCCCCGGTGATGTCACGGTGGAAGGGATAGGCGATGTTGTCGCGGTTGTTCACGGCGACCCACAGGTCACTGGTCCCAGGAGCGATGGCCAGACCCTCAGCGTTGCGGATGCCCTGAGCGTAGAGCGTTCCGGCCGTGGCCGTCTGACCAAGCATGTTGGCCGCGTAGGTATAGACGGCACCACGTTTGGGGGTAGCGGCGAGGTCGGAGGGATCAGCGTTCGTCGCCGAGGCGATGGACACGTAGAGGGTGCTTCCGTCGATGGCAATGTTCTTGAGCGCGTGACCGTAGTTGCCCTGCAGCTCGGGCAGGCTGGCGTCGGGGAGCCCGGCAACGACGGTCTCCCCGGCCGCAGGGTCGGGTACGCCGTTGCGGAGGGGATAGCGCCGGACGCGGTGGGTCTCGCTGACGTACAGGTACGTCGTGGTTCCCTGGGTGGAGAGGACGAGGTCGTGAGGGGCGCTCAGGCCGTCCAGCAGGACGGAGGACGCTTTGGCGTCAGCGGGAGAGGCACCAGGCTGAAGCCGGATGACCCTTCCTTGGGACGGCTGAGAGACGAGTAGGTCGCCGTTCGGCAGGGTCAGCAGGAAGCGGGCGGCGGGCACCCGGGCGACGACCGCGATGCGTGATCCAGCGGGCACGTTCAGGGTCCGCGTCTGGTCGAAGGGAGCCGTGCGCAGGCTGGCCGGCACGGTGACGGTCTGCGTCGTCAGCGAAGGCGGTGGAATGGTGCCGCAGGAAAGCCTCGCATTCGCCCAGTCGGCGTGGTCGTAGTCGATGTGGTCCCCACCGTTCGTGGTGACCAGCCTGAGGCTGTGCACCCCAGTCACATCAGCCTGTACGGTTACGCTCCCGTCGACACCACGGAGCACCGCACTGCCGGACAGCTTCCTGTCGTCGCCGTACACCTCGAACGCCACGCTGCCGCGGTCGCCTACCTCGTCGTCTACGCCGACGTTGGCCGAGAAACTGGTGCAGTTCTCCCCCAGGTAGTAGGTCACCGTGGATGGACTATGCACGCCCAGACCTTTGGAAGAGGCCTGGCTCCCGATGGTCAGGGTGCGGCCATCGCCGAGCCCCTGCTCCCCGTTGCTGCGGTCCAGTTCCACTGGACCCCAACCGTTCGTCGCTGAGGTGTAGGGCAGGTCACTCAGGAAAGGCTCCCCGGTGGGAGCCGTGGCGGTGCATGACACCCTGGCATTCCCCCAGTCGGCATGGTCGTAATCGATGGACGTTCCACCCTCGGTGACCAGCCTCAGCTCGCGGACGCCATCCACACTGACGCTCATGATCCTCGCGGGGTTTGCCCCCGTCACCATCCCACTGTCGTACAGCTTGACCCCATCGCCGTACACCTGGAAGGTGACGCTGCCCCGGTCCCCCACCTCGTCGTCAATGCCCAGGGAGGCAGAGAAGGTACCGCACTGGCCGTTCAAGGCGTAACGCACCTCGGCTCTGGCATGCAGACCCAGCCCCTTGGAAAAGGTTTGCCCGCCGATGGTGAGGGTCCGGCCGTCACCCTGGGCCTGCTCGCCGTTGCTGCGGTCTTTCTCAATGGGACCCCAGCTGCTGGTGGCGGAGGTCCAGGTGAGGTCAGACAGGAAGTTTTCGCCCGAGTTCAGGGCTTGGCCGCTCGGTTCTGTGGCAGCCACTGGGCCGCTCCAGGAGTAGTGGCGGCCTGCGGCGTAGGGATCGGCGAGAGGGGCTTCCAGGCGGCTGCTCCAGGGATACTGCTTACCCCCGGTGTACGGATTGTCGACAGCCTCTGGGGCCTGAGTGCAAGCGAAGAGCAGCAGGGGCAAACTCAGGGAGGCGAAACGAGTCGGACCACGGCGTACATCCATAGACCCTCCAGACCGCGCTCAACCCTGACTCTTTCTAGCCCGAAACAATCAGCTTATGAGCTTTCTATTAACTGTGACACACGTGAAGGACTGATCTGCACCTCATGATCGGTCCCTTAAGTTTGTCTGCAACGTAGCGACAGCGCATGCACCACGAATTGAGGGAGGTGGACCGGGCACCTGGGTCGAGGTATGGCCCTGGCCCTCAAGGCGGGAAGCTTCCAGAAGGACACAGCTTGGGACGTGAACAGAATCACTAACCGGCAACGATGCGTCCAACGCAGCGATCATCAGCCTCACCCTTCGCCTGGGCTCCCATCCCCGGCCGGGGGTTGTGAAGTTGCAGCGGAGGCTCAGCGCGGGAGACCGTTGCAGTACGGCGGCTGAACTCGACGCCCTACAATTTCTGCATGGCCGAAAGTGAATATTCCCAGCTCCCGTTCGACCTTGCCGAATTCGCTGAGAATCCCGAGCCACGCTGCCCGGTCCTGCTGCTGATCGACAACAGCGGCAGCATGAAGGGTGAAAAGATCAGGCAGCTGAACGCCGGCCTGGCGCACTTCAAGGACGATCTGATCGACGACCCGCTGGCCGCCGCCCGCTGTGAGATCGCGATGGTGACCTTCGGCCCGGTCCGCGAGGTTATGGATTTCACGTCTGCGCAGCACTTCTTGCCTCCTCACCTGGAGGCCGACGGGGCCACGCCGCTGGGAGGCGCAGTGCTGCATGGCCTCGAGATGCTGAAGCGGCGTAAGGAGATCATCCGACAGGGCGGCATCGGTCTGTACCGTCCCTGGGTCTTCCTGATCACGGACGGTGCCCCGACCGACAGCTGGAGTCAGGCAGCCGAGGTGGTCCGTCAGGGCGAGGAAAGCAAAGCCTTCGCTTTTTTCAGCGTCGGGGTCCAGGGCGCCGACCTGAAGATGCTGCGCAACCTGTCGACGCGCGAGCCGCTGATGCTCGACGGGCTCAAGTTCCGTGAGCTGTTCCAATGGCTGTCAGCGAGCCTCAAGAGCGTGTCCCGGAGCACACCTGGAGACACCGTGCCGCTCGCGAGTCCAGCCGGGTGGGCTGAGGTCTGACCTTGCCGGACTGGCGGTATGTGCACGCCTCAGTGATGGGCACCGCCCATGTGACCACCGGGCAGCCCTGTCAGGACCACCATCTGGTCCGGGAGGTCACGACCGGAGAGGATCAGCCGCTCCTGCTGCTGGTGACTTCGGACGGAGCTGGCAGTGCCGCGCATTCGGACGAAGGCAGCATGCAGGCCTGCCAGGCCACTGTGCAGTGGCTGGAGATGCGCCTGAGTGACGGTCAGGAATTTCTGGACGAGCACGACGGCCTCACACTGGTGGCCAGTCTCCGGACGGTGCTGGAAAATTACGCTGAGGAGCAGGACTACGCCCTGCGCGACCTGGCCTGCACGCTGAACGTCGCGGCTGTCCTTCCCGACCGGGCATGGTTCCTTCAGGTCGGGGACGGCGCGGCCGTCGTGCAGAGCGCCTCCTCGCCGCTGGAAGTGGTGGTCTGGCCGGACAACGGGGAGTATGCCAACCAGACCTATTTCCTGACCGACGTCGCTGAGAAGCACATTCATACCCGCCTGATCGACGCGGTCCTGGACCGGGTGGCGCTGATGACCGACGGGCTGCAGACCCTGGCCCTCTCCCTGCAGCAGCGTGGGCCGCACCCACCGTTCTTCGAACCCCTCTTCCAGGCGGTGGATGGTCTCGACGGGATGGGGACCGAGGCGCATCAGGCCCTTCAGGGAGGGCTGGAACGGTTTCTGAACGGCCCGAACATCAACGCCCGGACGAGTGATGACAAGACGCTCATCCTCTGCAGCCGGCGGGCTCCGGCCGAAGCCCCAGCCCTTGTTTCTCCAGTCGAGCCACCCGCACAATCGCCTTCTCTGCCCGCTCACCCGCCCATCCCCCCTGTGGAACCGGAGGACGCACCTACGGAGGACCTGCCGGCGTGACCATGAAGCAGTTCGTGGATGGCCAGGGGCACACCGTCCACCTGGGCCGGGAACTCGGCCGGGGCGGTCAGGGCGCCGTCTACGAGGTGGCTCAGCGCAAGGACACGGTGGCCAAGATCTACCTGAGTGCGCCCGACCGTCAGGCCGTCCGGAAGCTGGACGCGCTCGCCCGGGCCAGTGACCCTCAACTGCTGAGCATCAGCGCCTGGCCCCAGACGGTCCTGAAAGACAGCTCCGGCCACACCCACGGCTTCGTGATGCCGCTCGTCAACGAGACGGAGTACCACGAACTGCACAACCTGTACCGCCTGGCCTCCCGCCGCAAGCACTTCCCGAGTGCCGACTGGCGGTTCCTGGTGCATGTCGCCCGCAATGTCTCCCGGGCGTTCGCGGTGCTGCACCGCCACGGTCACCTGATGGGAGACGTGAGTGCCCGCAACGTGATGGTCTCGCAGCAGGGCATCGTCCGGTTCATCGACACCGATTCATTCCAGATCAAGGTCGGGGCGGACACCTTCCCCTGTCCGGTCGGGACCGCGGAGTTCACGCCGCCGGAGCTGCAGGGCACCCGGTTCGGAGCCCTGATCCGGACGGCCGAACATGACCTGTTCGGGCTGGCGCTGCTGATTTTCCACCTCCTGTTCGAAGGGCGTCATCCCTACGCGGGGGTCCACGACAACGGGTCGACCCCCAGTCCGGCCGAAGCCATTGCGGCCGACAAGTTCGCCTTTTCCTTACGGCACCGGCACGGGGTCCGGCCCCCGCCCTTCAGCCTGACGCTCAGCGCCCTGCACGTGGACCTGCAGGACCTGTTCGAACGGTCCTTTTCGCCGCGCCACCGGGGCCGGCCTACCGCGGCCGAATGGGAAGGCACACTCGCGGAACTGTTCGCGCAGCTCGCCACCTGCATCAAGAATCCGTCCCACAAGCACGACCGGCGCCTGGCCTGTCCCTGGTGCGCTCTGCTGCCGGGAAATGCCCAGAGTGCCACGGCAAAAACAGGGATTCCGGCGGCTGCCAAGCGCCTGGATGTGGAGGGCGAGCTCAACCGCATCTGGCTCGGCGTCCGTTCACTGCCGGTGCCCGCCGCGCCGGGACCGGTGGTGCTGAGCGCCAGACCTTCACCGCTGCCTCTGCCGGCTTTACCGGCCCTGCCCGAGCCTCAGCCGGTCCTTCGCGCATCTGCCACCGTATGGGGTGCCCTGTTCCTCCTGATGGCGCTGTATGTGGGGAGCCAGGGGGGAGGGTGGCTGACCCTGGTGGTGCTCGGTGGCCTGAGCTGGTTCAACTTCAGGAAGAACACGCCAGCCGCCGTGCAGGCCCGGCAGGCTGGTCAACTCGCGAAGTTCAAGGCCCAGCAGAGAGCCACCTATCAGGCGCTCCTAAACCAGCAGCGCGAGGAGTTTGAGCGGCAGGCGGACGAGGTCCGCCGCGAGCTCAGCCGGGCCACCGACCGGCAGCAAGGGAACAGCGTCCTGTCACGGTACAAGCGGGCCCTCAAAAGTCTGGAAGAGGGGAGGGCCGCGGTCCGGGCCATCGATCAGGAGGAGCAGGACCAGTTGTTACGGGTGGTCAAGCAGCACCGGCAACCGGTGCTGGACCGGCACCTGGCTCAGCACCACCTTCGTCCGGGCGACGTTCCCGGGGTCGGTCCTACCTTGATCGCGATGCTGAACAAGAACGGGGTGTACACCGCCAAGGACATCACCCCGAGTGTTCGCTGGATCAAAGGTGTCGGTCCGAAACGCTATCAGGACCTGGTGCAGTGGCGGGACACCCTCGAACAGTTCTTCCAGTTCAACCCGGCCCTGATTTCTCCCCAGGAATTCGATCTGGTGCGCAGCCAGCTGGATAAGAAACGGGGGACAAAGCTGAAAGCGCTTGAGGCTGCCGTCGCCCAACTGAAGCGGGACCTGCCGGGCTGGCAGGTCGAGGAGGATGCGGCCACCCGGCAGGTCCGGGCCCTGAAACAGCAGTTGGCCCAGTACGAGGCCACCATCGAAACTATCGAGCGCGGCGTTCCCGAGTTGAACTGAGGGGCTATGGACGAAATACACGGACAATTGCAGCGGGTACTGAAGCTGGCCCTCAACAGCCCCTACGAAGGAGAGCGGAGGAAAGCCGCCTCGCTACTTTTGCAGCGACTGGAGCACGTGGGCTTGACCCTGGGAGACCTGGACCCCAGCCTGAGCACGCCAGAGGCCGAAAACAGCTTCAGACAGCAGGCCGGCCTGGCTTACCAATTTGAGATCTCCCTCAAAAGTCGGGAAGAAGCGATGTTCTATAGTGGTCTGCTCAGCCGGTCGCCGGAGTCGTGGGTGACCTGGCTCGAAGGTCATCGGCTGCTCTGCCAAGCGAATTCATCCGCAAAACAGGAGGCAGACCGACTGTTCCAGATGCATGCACTGCAGCTTCAGCAGCGACTTGTGCTGGCGCAGCAGGCCGCCATGAAGGAATACAACGAGCGGCGAAGACAGCTCTTTCTTCAGGCCGTGGAGGAAGAACTGCGCACCGCCAGGTAAAGTCGCACGCGTGGGCGGGTCATGAGGGGCACCATCTGCAACACACCAGTCCGTCTGACCAGCGCCCGCTCTTCCACTGCGGGAGAGGGTTGTCCTACCCTCGGGCGCATCGCGTGGAATCGACCGAGGCGATGCCCTCAGGGGCAGCAGTGACAAGCCATTTCGCCAGGCTACTCTGGCAAAGGACATGCAATAAGTGCAGGGAGAACTCCACGTGGAGTTCTCCCTGCACTTGGGTTCTGCTCAGTTCACTGAACGGGGGTGATCCGGTCTACGGTGGCGGTGCCAGTGTACGCCGTCTGTGCATTCGTGAAACCCTTGAGTTGCACGCGGTAGGTGCCGGCAACGGGATTCGGAATCACGACCTCTTCCGAGATGCTGGCCGCTTCTGCGCTTGACGCAATCAGCTTGCCGGCACCGTCGTAGACGTACAGGTCCAGGTCGTAGGCGGGGTTGCCCCAGTCGGTCTTGATCTTGACAGCGGAAGCACCAGTGGGCACCACGACCGTGTGGTTGTGCTCGGCGGCGATGGGCGTGCCGTCCACGGCCGTCCCGACCGTGCCGGTCCAGCTGGTCAGCGGGGAGGTCTCGACGGTGGTGCGGGTGCCGGCGGTGCTGGCAGCTTTCTCGACGGCAGCGTAGGCATCAGCGTAGCCCGCGCCTACTTCCCAGTCCTCCAGCTGGCGAACCGCTCCCGTAGCGTCTTTTCCATACATCGGACTTGCGGTGCTGGCGACGGCAGCGAGGACGCCGTCCATGTTGAGGCTGGGGTTGACTTCGAGCATCAGGGCCGCGACGCCGCTCATGTGCGGGGTGGCCATGCTGGTCCCGGAGATCGAGGAGTACATCGGCTCGGGAGAAGTGCCGTCCATGCCCAGGTAGGGCTCCACGATGGAGCCGCTGGTGGCGCGGGCCGCAATGATGTTCACGCCAGGGAGGACGATGTCGGGGCGGTGAAACGCGTCACCCTTGATCCCGCGGCTCGAGAAGCTCGCCAGCTGACCCGGCATCCCTTTACTCACCAGGGGATTCGTGGCCTTCATCGTGTTCTTGGCGTGGCCGGCACCGACGCTGATCACACAGGGGCTGGCGCTGTAGGGATTGAGCGTGTCGTTGTTCGGGCCGCTGTTGCCGGCAGCAAAGTTAACGATCA
>NZ_BMPP01000031.1 GCF_014647655.1 Deinococcus malanensis | reverse complement strand
CCGTACGACGAGGAGTTCGAAAGCAAGCGAATGGCGGCTTTAATGGCCCAGCCAGTGCCCTCCTGATCCCGTGCTTGACGGCAACCCATTCAGACCCTATCTAGGGAGTACGAATCAAGACACGAGAAGCGGTAATGCGCTGCACTCTTGCCAGACCATTGCGCTTCACGCCTACCGTGAGCTTGGTACATACCTTCCCTCTGAGCAACAGACGCATGGCAGCATCGCTCAGGTGTAAAACACTCTGGCCGTTCACTTCCACGATCTCGTCCCCCCACCGCAGACCAGCTTTCTCGGCGGGGGTATTGGAAGTTACCGTCTGAACCATGAAGCCTCCTCCCCGCCGCGCGCCACGGCGCTCGACCTCAAATCCTGTTCCCCCGTGCTCTCTGTAGAGTTGCCAGGCCAGCGTCCTAGGCAGAGCTACCGCTGATTCTGATCCCACTGAGCCAGGCGCTGGAACTAAGGTGAACCACGCACCAGGATCAAGTGGCCCTTGTGAAAACAGTCAGAGTTCCACACCAAAGGCTTTTAGGCTGAGCATGCCGGTACTGGGCCGGCATGCAGGCCTTTCATACTCTCTTCAAAACAGGAGACCAGATGAAGCCGATCTTTTCCCGCTCTACCTTGTTGACGACTGCTCTTTTTCTGGCATTGGGAGTGGTGAGTGCTCAGACGACCCCACCAACCACACCGGCACCACCAACCACACCTGCTCCGCCGACCACGCCTACACCTCCAACGGAGACACCACCCACCGAGACGGATCCGCCGGCAACTCCTGAGACACCTGAGACAGAAACAGCAGCGCCCAGCACCGCCGGCGCTCCGCTCCCTGCACAAACAACTTTCACTCTCGCGTCCGGACCGATCACCCTGCCCTATCTGAGTGGAGCAACCCCAGTCCGCAGTGTGGAGACCAGAACAGGGGTTGCCGTGATCTACCGAGGCGCAGTCGCCGACGCGCTTGAGCGCTATGCTGCGGCCCTGACGACCGCCGGTTTCACCGTGGTATCCAGCGATTCCATTCCATATGCCACACCTTCTACAGCGACCGATAACACGGAAGCAACGGCCGAAGACGCTGAGACGGCGGACACCGCCGGGACCGCTGGAGCAGCTGGCACCACCGCTCCAGCGGCCACGCCACCGGCCACTACTCCCCCTACCGGAGGCACCAGTGAAGCTGGTGGTACCGACACAACCACGACAACCGAACCAGAAACGCCTGAGACTGCAGACGAAACGGCAGCCACCGCGCAGCCAAGCGGCAGAGAGCGGCAGGTCATGATCCTGGAGCGAAATGGTGAGCGGATTCGGCTCACGGTCTATCAGGCGTACGGAACGACCACGGTCCTAATGGCCAGAACCTGATCCCGTCACACGAAGACAGAGGCAGGGTCCCAACGGCCCCTGCTTTTTCTGTATTTGTATTTTTGTTTCTTCGACCGGGCTTGGTCGGGCACCGGCCGCCTGTTGAACGTCGCCGCGTTCCCGTTCCTGACCTCCGCTCAGTACACTCTGCGGCATCTTCCGTGGCCAGCCAGACCCACTCAACGACCGACATCATCACGGGTCTGGGCAAGCAAGCGGACATTCTGTACACCTTTTTCATGGGCGTCCTGCCCGACAGAAAACTGCGCGAGCGAGACGCACGTTGGTCTCCAGCCCTACAGGCACAGCACCTCGAACAGACGACATGTCCGTTGGCGTTCGTTTTACAGTGATCTGCACCAGAGCAGGTCACTCCAGGTGACCCGCCCCCTCGCTGAACGTGCCCGGGCGCCTGGCTGAACTAGGGTCTGTGCGGCTGATGGCCTAGCAACGACAGCGGTTTCGACGCTGTAAGCATTACGGACCGTTCAGGCTGAGCGCCTCTGAGCACTATGTTCCGCCCATGTAACGGACCGGTTTCCCACCTGCAGACCTTGAACTGCAGGAAGACATTCCCTTCAGCCAGTACGGCCTGAAACTCGACCTCCTCCGATCGAAAGAACGGGCACGGCATCCGGCCCCGGCCATCGTTCACCTGCATGGGGGCCGCCCTCACCCGCACAGCCCTGCACAACCAACGCAACGTCGCCTGGGACGCCACCAACATCCTCGACGAGCACCGCGAACTGCCGCTCACACTCGGCCGGGAATGCGGGGCGCTCACCACCCGCGCGACCTGCGGCATCACGACGGCCACGCACTCTTCAACCGCCTCTTTCAGACACAGATTCGTGAGATTGAGTGCCATTTCACCAGAATCGATTGGCTTACAACGTTCGGTACAACTCCCGAGCCAGGTGCGTCTTGAGGGCCCGGAGTGCGGCCCGTTTCGTTTTTCCCTCGTGCTCCTTCTTCGTCACGAATGTTCTGGTTTGCTCTTCACACCTCAATCGGGTGAGCGCCATCAGGTGAAGCACTCTATTCAGTTGCCGCGCGGTACGGCGGTGAGGAACTGGCCGTGCTGCTCCCGCATACCAATGCGGCTGGCGCGATGATGATTGCCGAGCGAGTGCGGCAGAGCATCGCGCAGCAGGAAATCACTGGCCCTCTGGGCACCTTGGGCATCACAGCCAGTCTTGGGGTGGCAACCGATCCAGGGCACACGGTTCACAGGGCGGGCGAAGCTGCAGACCTAATCCACCGGGCGGATCAGGCGCTCTATCAAGCAAAGGCGGGTGGGCGCGACCGAGTTGTTATGGGGGCGTACACCTCTGGTTCGGCGGCCGATTTATCTACCTTTTCCTGAACGCCTGTGGTGCAGTGGAATGCCTCTCTCGTGGTCTAAATCGAGGAATATTGGGCGAGGGAGGCGTACGCTTGAGATGGAGGTCGGCCATGCGCCGCGGCCTCACGTCATCTGTATCTCAACCAACGCCCGAAGAACGCACCTTGCTCGAAGCGCCGGTCCGATGCCGCCAGACCCCCAGGGTCTGACTGCGGCGTAAGACCCTGGCAAGAGCGCCCGGACTAATATCCGCTCAATGTTAAGGCAAACGCTCTCGCCGATGCTTGACCCCGGAAACTGGGTCCAGTCTGCTGTTTGGGACGGTCGAGGGTAATGCAGCTGGCTTCTGGACTTCTTCAGGCTGTGATGGACAGCTCGGTCGCCGGGCGTTCGGCTCTGGAATTCATAGGGCAGATGTACTGGGCGCAGGCCATGCGCCATAAGGAACAGAGAAAAGGCGGGGTGTCCGAACCGTTGGAGCTTCCTCTGACACGGAAGGATGGCACGACACTTTGGGTCGATATCTCGGCCACGTCACTGTTCGACCAAAGCCATAAGTTTGCAGGCATCGTGCGGCTCTTCACGGACCTGAGCCAGGACTCGCCGAGTCTTCCGGTCGTGCGCGCCATCACCAGCCTGGCGCAGAATTTCGGCCTGCTCACCATTGCCGAAGGCATCGAAACCGAACAGGAATGGGACGTGCTGCGTGAACTTGGCTGCGAAGTGGGCCAGGGCTACCTGTTCTCCCGCCCACTGCCGGCCAAGCAGGTGCTGCGGCCTGGCACCCTTGTCAGCGTCCGGACAGTTCGCACCGCATGAGTCCGCAGCCGGGAAGGGACAGCGCCGCGCCATCCGCCCGGCCAGCCCGCTCTGAGGCAGACATAGCCCGCGCCCAGAAACTGCGCCTGCAACGGACGGGCCTGGGTGTAGCCACCCATCTGGGCGGCACGCTGATCATGCTGTCCTACTTTGTGACCGGCATGCTTGAGCTCAAGTACCTGCTGCATTACCTCGCGGGGATCACCCTGGCGTGCAGCACATTCATGGTGCTGATCCTCACCAACTTCAACCTGCGTTTCAAGGACCCCAGCATGACGGCTGCCCAGATCATCATGACCGTGTGGCCGACCGCCTATGTGATGTACTTCGTGTCCGTTCCCGAGGCCCGTACGCTTTTTCTGCTGATGGGCACGGTGGGCGTACTGTTCGGCGTCTTTGCGCTGGACTTCCGGCGCATGCTGATTGTGTGCGCCGGTGTGCTGACGTCCTATCTGGCGGTCGTGGCATCGTTGGTGCGCTGGGCACCCGAACGGGTGGACCTGCGGATCGAGGGAGTCTCAGCATTCGCGTTTGCCGTGGTTCTGGTGTTGATCACCTACATCTGCAGCTACATGGCGCGCCTGCGCCGCACCGTCCGCGACCGCAATGTGCGGCTTCAGGAGACCAATACGCGCCTGGAACAGGCCATGGATGAGCTCCGGGAACTGGCCACCCGCGATCACCTGACGCGTCTGCCCAACCGCCGCTCTGCCATTGAGCGGCTTACGCAGGAAACGGCGCGCGTCTCGCGCGGGCAGGGAGAGATCACCACGGTCTGTGTGGGTCTGCTCGACATTGACCACTTCAAGCGTGTCAACGACAGCTACGGGCATCATGTCGGTGATCAGGTGCTGTGCGGAGTATCTCAGGTGTTGCAGGAAACCCTGCGTCAGGACGAATTTGTCGGCCGTTATGGAGGAGAGGAATTCCTGCTGATTCTGGTGGTCCCCAGCCGCCAGGCGGCTGACAGTGCTGCCCGGCGGATCCGGCAGGCCCTGACCACCGTCAGGGCCGAGGGCTTGCCCAGGGACCACCGCATTACGGCCTCACTGGGACTGACTTTTCATGCCATAGGCGAAACGCTGGGAGCCACCCTGGAGCGCACAGACCGGGCCCTCTATCAGGCCAAACAGCAGGGCCGCGACTGCCATGTTTTTGATGATTTTCTTGTCCTGGAGCCCGAATTGATCTCTCACAGCTGACTCTACTTGGCGAATTCACCTCAAAGCAGTGTGAGACGTGGAAGAGAAGTGGGCCGGGTGGCGCCCGGGTGGCTCTGCTGCCGGGCGGTGTCCTGGCCATGCAACTTTTGCCAGGAGGTCAGGGCCTGCACGAGGACAATGAAGCCCTCTACGAAGGGTTCCTGACCCAGGACGTCCTACGTGCAGCCGAGGGACCTGACGGACACAGGGGCGACCATCGTCATGGCGACGCTGTTCAACCCGGCGCCGCTTCTCTCCGACAGTCTGGCTTCACACGTCGAACCCCGCATAACGGCCATGAATGCGGTCGTGCGTTCCCTGAGTGCCCAGCACGGGGTGCTCTGCGTGGACGGGGCGACGTCCATCAACGCCTCGAATTCTTACATCTGGAGTGCTGACCGCAAGCATCCCAACGGGTTGGGACACCTCCTGATTGCGCGGGGCGTGGTGGACGCCCTGTCACGGCACACAGGAGAGCCTCTGGCAATTGCTGCCGTTCAGCTGACCGAGGAGCTGACCGGGCGTTATGGGCTGGTGCCGGAGGAGCTCACGGCCCTGCAAGCGCCACTGCCGCATTGACAGTCAACACAGGCTCACTGACTGGTGAGCCTGTGTCATTCCGCAGGCTGGCCCCAGAACCTGAGAAACAGCGTCTCCAGCATTCGGAAGGTGGCCTCGCACGGCTGGCACCCGTGTGGTCTGGAAGCAGATCAATCGGTCGTCCAGGCTCCAGGTCCGCAATCACCGTATCCATACCGGGACTCCTTCTTGAATGCGGAATCGTCAATGCCAATCACCCGAGCCCCCTGGGCTGGCAGGAGCCGTGAACGCTGCTGCTCAACCAGGAGGCGGTTTCCACCGACTCGCAGGGGGAGGGAGGCCAGCAGTTGCCGGCCTCCCTCCCCCCGATCCGGACGACCATCTGATTGAACAGGCCGCACACGGCAGCGCTGTAGCGCGCATAAGGGGCCACGATCTCGGGCAACCTTTCGGCAAACGTGCGTGCGGGATGACAGGTGCGACAACGGAATCGTCACCCCTGGAGGAGGACACTCACTGCCAGACCGCCCCAGGGCAAGTGCTGGAATCGTCGTTCGCAGTGGCTGTGGATGCAGCCAGACAGGGCATGACATCTGGGGCATGGCTGCTGTGCTGCACAGCTGGACAGATGGTGGCTGACGAGGTCTTGCACTGGTCCATGGTCAGCTTCAGCCCAGGAACCGGAAGATCTATCTCAGACGGGAGGAGTACGCCAGGCAGGCCAGAATATCCTCACGGGTCAATGACGGGTATTCCTCCAGGACGTCGTCAATGCTGTCCCCAACCGCGAGGAACTCCATGATGGTCTGTGCGGTAATGCGGGTGCCGCGCACGGTCGGTCGTCCGTTGCAGATGTTCGGGTCGATTACGATCCGCTCGTACATGCCTCCAGGGTACGACCTGCGCCACACGCCGCCTAGAGATCATCACCGCTTGGGAACAGCCGCGAGCGGTCAGAACCTCATACATCAGAACCTGCGCATAGGCTTCCAGTGCCCCACAGCTGCTTTGAGTTGGATTTTGAGGGTGCGGCAGGATGCAGGACTACTGGGTTTCCTCCAGCCAGTCCAGTGTGTAGAAGGCCTGTGGTAACAGGGAGCGCACAGCCCGGCTCGCGGCCCGACGCTGACCTGACTCCCAGTCGCCAGTAAAGAGTGGAGTCGGTCTTTTCATAGGTGTCATCGCCTTGCGCACCCGCAGGTTCGCTCCGAACTCATCCGCCAGATACTGCTTGAGCTCCTGCACACCCTCCGGGACCGTGTCCCAGTCTCCTGGCACGATCACCAGCACGGAGGGTCGAGGCGCATACACCCCGGCAGGCTAGCGGGAGCACGAGCGGGTGTTGGTGTGACGGTTCCTTACCCAAGGGGGAGCCCCACCCCAGCTGATGGCAGGGTGGGGCTTTTTCGTTGTGTGGTGCTGGATGCGGGAGGGGAACTGGCCAGGTCAACCCTAGAGGGAATACCCAGGGGTTACACCCGCCTGCTCATTTCGCTAAGAATCGGTCCGCGAACTCCTCAGCCTTTTCTGGCGTGACATAAAAGGTGTGCTGACCTGCAGTGAGGAGCAGCGCCTGCGCCGGGCGAGTCGTCGTGGCCAGGGCATGAACAGTGCTGCTGTTCAGGGTATAGCGGCCCGTCACACTCCCAGATACCGCTGTACCCCAGATCCGGGAGCCAAGAGGCTGCGTGGTGAAACGGGCGCTGGTCGTTGCATAGGGAAAAACGTATCGTCGTAAGCCGGCCTCCACTCGGAGGGCCTCCGGAGCCCAGGTGTACCTGACTCCAGACTTCCGACTGACGATATAGAGCAGCGGGGGGAGGGTGAGCAGGATCAAGCCAATAGTCACGGACTCCATAGAGCACAGGGTACAGGTGGACTTGTTGCCGGAAACCACGGAATCGTGGTGCTACCTCGCCACGTGCCACCTCAAAGACTCCTGAGAGCAGGTTCAGTTCGCCCGGGAGAGAGGGCCAGCCACGATCAGCGTGTCGCGCGCATGCATTCCAGTAAAGCTATACACAGTTCCACAGCCCTGGCGTAACACTGTGCGGTCCGCTCAACATTGCCGCTCCCTGGAACGGCCCTGGCCTGAGAGAGCCAGCCTTCCTGATCATACCCATCGGCACCCGAGATGATCGTCCCGTGAGGAAACCCTTCAGAACACTCCAGCCCGACGTACCCTAAGCTGACTGAATCATGAAGTTTCACGTGCTGATGGTCGAGGACAACGAGGCTGACGTCTTCCTCATGGAACTCGCCCTCGACGGCGTTGTCCCCGACCTGCAGCTGCACGTGGTCACCACCGGGCCTGACGCCCTGGACTTCCTCAACCGCCAGACACCATACGAGGACGCGCCCACCCCGCACCTCGTCCTGCTTGATGGCAGTACGCCCTGCATGACCGCAGCGGAAGTCCTCACGCACGTACGGGAGGGCTGGTCTGACGCCGACCTCCCAGTCGTGGTGTTCAGCGGTTCATCGTCTGAAGCGGACATCCAGCGGGCTTTGCAGGCGGGAGCGAACGGCTACGTCACCAAACCCCTCGGGCTGGAAGAATACACCCAGGCCGTGCAGGACACCCTACACACCTGGTACGCGTACGCCCTCACGACGCACGCCTGACCATCGGCCCACCCCAAGAGACCAATTCACGCCAGGTGATCCCGCACGTCATCCAGCCACCGCTCGACTGCGGACAGCGGCATGAACTTCAACCCGAACAACGTCCCCTCCTCCCAGTCGTCCCGCTCGCCGTTGTGCGCAGCGTACAAAGCCCGCCACGCCTCGGGGACCGGACCGCTGAACTCATCCGCGACACGCTGGATGTCGGTTGGATCTGCCGGAGGACTCATCCGGTCGCGCAGTCCCAGGCCAAGCGCGTCCAAGGCGGTCAGGAGGCCATCAAAAGCGAGCAGGGAAGAGGTCACTCTCTCACGGTGCCCGCATTCCCACCCTCCACGACACCCACTTCCTGCACGCACCAACCACATTGGACGCCCCCAACTCCCCCGCTGAATTCGGCCCTTGCCAGCTTGCAGCTATGGCGGGAGCCGTCCTAGAGTGCTCCTGGCCTGATTGACCGCCTGCCCGCCCGCTCGAGGTGAAGGTCAAGTGCAGTGATCAGCCTTTTCACCCCTCCAGGACTGGGCCCCGGGAGCGTGAGGACGGGAATGCGGGCAACACCCCCCTCATGCACCGGGCACCCTTGGAGGCCCCATGACCACCCTGCCCAAACAGCAGGCCCACACCCTGCGTACGCGACTGAGCGCGCGGTCACACCCTCACGCACAGTCACGCGCTGGAAGCCGTCGCGTCCCTGTACCGCCTGCCGGACTGGAATACGCTCGCAGCCCGGCCTGAGCACCACCCGTTGGAAGGAAGTGCCGCGACCCGCGCCTTAAGCGCCGCCCTCGAACGGTATGGCGTGACCTTACCCCTCACAGACGTCCGGCAGCTGGTCGAGACGTGCGTGAGTGCCGACCTGGCCCCCTGGCCCCTCCTGCCGACAGGGATGCAGCCCACTGCCGGAGCTCTGGCCGCGGGGCTGCTGTCCTGGGAAGTGGGTGACGTCCTGCGGGCGGATTACGAACCCGTGCATCCCAAAGACCCACTGACGCCATCCCAGTGGCCGGATCTGTCTGGGAAGCGCGTGGCCGCCTGGGTGCGCGAGCTGGAGGAACGCGCAGCTGGGACCAGTCACTACCTGCGAGTGATCAAACGCGGCGCGAACGTCGATACGGTGTACCTGAAACGCGGGGTCAGCCGCCCGCCCGCAGCACGCGCGCCAGTGGCCGAGCGATTGACCTTCGTGTACGGTCCCGCGACCTCCCAGCATGCACAGCTGGTGCTGGCCCTGGCGTATGGCGCCGCCTCGGGCGGGCGTAGTGTCCTCCTGCCGAGCCCGGAGCTGGTCGGGCACGCCGCCCTAGCGCTGGCCGGTCCGTGCGAACTGCTGCCCGCTGACCCACAGGACGCGCTGATCGCGCTGGAAGGCATGAACGTCGGTCCTCTGGACACCCTGACGTTGCATCACTTCGGGGATGACTGGAATGAACTGCTGCTGGCCGCGTACGACCGGGGCATGCGGTTGATCCTGACCTCTTTGCGTCCCAATACACTGGAGGCGGAATCGTCCCTGGTGGATGCCGGGTTGCGGTGCCCGGGCCGGTATTACGGGGTGGATGGTCAAGGAAACATCGTGCGCGAGCATGTCCTCACGTACCGCGAGGGGTACTCCCTTGCCGTTAGCCACGCCGTTCTGGACGATGAGGACCTCGTCCACCCGATGGATCTCCCCAACCCTGATCTGGCCGTGCAGTGATGCCCTGCCTCCCTTGAACGGCCCCGCAACTGCGTGCAAGGCGGTTAGGACAGCACGCGACGGGCACGCCCACTCAGCGCCCTGCGAGCTCGAGATATGCGTTGACTGATTCCTGTGCAGGTGCTCAGGTGCTCACCGGCGTCGCCCGCGGCCGGACTGGGAGCGTGAACCAGCGGACCAGCCGCGACTCCCTTCTGCGCAGGTGGATCCGCTCGCCCAACTGACGTTCGGCCTCGCGCACTTGCCTGAAGGGGCTGCTGTCCCTGGCGTGCTGACGATGCGGCGTGACGACCGGAGCGACTGGCTGGACTTCTCGTTCTCAGTCCAGGCTCTGGCCAGGGCATACCCGGACGCCGGGAACGCACTGTGGGACTCCGGCACCGGTCACGCTGCACGAAACCCGCAGGTGCGTCAGGTCGAGGACTGGCTGGCCAGCCTGGGGCGATATATCTTTACCGCCGTTCCCTTTGGCCTCGGTCTCATAGGTTCCGAAAGTGACCTCGACGGCCTGGACGCGTTCGTCCAGGCTGAGGAAATTCCAGATATCAGACCCGTCGGGTACCTGTGGCCGGAGGAACACCGTGTGCTCTACTCCCCAAGAACCGTCTAATCAGAAACAACGAACCCCATGACTTACTACACCGACGAGGAAATGCAGGACCTCGACCTCATCTGGTACGCCGTCGATCAACATCATCTTGCCGTGCTCGCCACCGACGGCCCGGGCGTGATTCCAGCCCACCTGCGTGCCTCCAGGAAAGAACTGGACGTCCTGTTCTCTTTCATGGGCACCCTTCCCGAGTGCTCAGACGCCCTGGCAGAGCACATCCCTGGTCTCACCTCAGACCATTGGTCCTCCCACGTGAATGAGGTCGACCTCGATTACGTCCGTGGGGGCCTGTTTTTCTACGACGCCATGACGTCCTACACCCGTGACCGGCACGCGTACATCAGGACGGCGCAGCCCACCGTCCCGCTGAGCATCGATCAGCTCCCCACCCACGTGCGCGAGCTGCTGCTTCGTCTGAAGGACGAGAATCTCGATTTCTCGCGGGACACCCGCCTCCAGTGGGCAGAAAAAGAGTGAGGACATGGGCAGCTGGCATGTGCTGACGCAGGGGAGGAGGGTAGCCGGAAGGGGAGGGGAAGAAGGGAGGCCAGAAAGGCAGGAGGCAGGTACTCAGCCAGGCCGTGCGGTGGGGCGAAGACACCTTCTGGACCTGCCTTCAGCTGTTGAGCACACCATTCCCGTCCCCTGGCACGTCAATGTCCCAAAGTGTCAGGTGCTGAGCGATCCTGCTTACAACGCTGATCCTTTCTCGGCGACTGACAGCAGAGGGTGCCGCAGACGCTTTTGGCTGGGGAGGACTTCTCCTCCTGTTCATTGGTGGGGCCATCATTCTCTCGCAGACCCATCAGGAGCGGACACAGGAAACCCTCCGGGCCCGGCTGGGTGAAAGCGACCGTACCCCTGGACTCCCGTGGCCATCTCTTCTTGCTTGCCTGTTCGGCGGTCTGCTTCTCTTTCTCGCTCAGTACGTCCTGATTTCACTCCAGTGAACTCCGCTGCAGGACGTCCCTTCAGCTCACGCCGCAGCCCATCAGCGTCCGGTACGTGCCCTGCAAACCCCGGAAGGTGCCGGTAAACGCTCCCTTTTCATCCAGCACCCCATTCAGGTTCCCACTGGAACCCAGGGCACCCACCAGGCCCACCCCAGTCCGTACCGCACCCATCGACGCCGTGATGCCCGCCCGTCCAGCGACCGTGCTGTCCAGGGAGAGGGTGAGCTGACTGACCACCAGGGTCCTCGCGCGCGCGTCCTCACTCACCGCAGCTTTCCCGTTCGCAGCGAAGACCGTGCCGTTGTTCGTGAAGCTCCCGCTCACTTCACCGGCCTTGTTGATCACCACCGACAATTCAGACTCCGCGCGGGTCAGGGTCCCGATGCTGCTTCCCGTACACACCAGCCCGATTGAGGCAGGCGTGGGTGACCCGGAGGTGGCTGGGGTGCAGGAAGTGACGAGGAGGGCAAGAAACATCACGGGAGCCAGGACATTCATCGGCAGTCATTGTCGCGCACCCATGGGTAGCCCTCGGCGCATTCCGGTCGCCGGCACCGTACGTTTCCAGGGTGCGGGCCCACCAGGCTGCGTAAGATGCACCCCATGGTCCCCCGTCCGCTTCCAGTCATTCTCGACGGTGACCCCGGCATCGACGACGCGGTCGCCTGGCTGCTCGCCTTCGGGGTGGGGAACACTGCTCTCTTCGCGCACCCCGGGGTAGGCTGCCGTCAATGAGCAGGGTTCCCCCACCACAGAGGTCCATATGACGCCTTCCCCTCGTACCCGGTCTGCGCAAGCTGCAGTTCCCTCCGTCATACCGGACGAGGCACCTGAACCCACCTTGTCGCCAGCCATCCCAGACGAGCCTACGCCCGGAGACCTCGAAGCCACCGAGATCCCTGAAGACCTCGACCTCGATGACGAGCTGGCACTGGATTCAGACGAAGATGCTCCCGAAGACGCGGTCATCTCGGAGAAAGCCGTCGCCGAAACCTGGACGGAGCTCACCGATCATCCCTCAGTTGTTAGCAGTGACCCCGTCCGCCAGTACCTGCACGAGATCGGCCGGGTTCCCCTCCTCACCGTCACCGAGGAAATCGAACTCGCCCGCCGCATGGAAGCAGGGCAAGAAACGCGTGCACAGCTGGAAACAGAGGTTGACCTCGACGAGCGAGCCCGCCGCCGGCTCCAGAGAACGGTCGAAGACGGTGACCTGGCCAAGCAGCAACTTATCGAAGCCAACCTCCGCCTGGTGGTCAGCATCGCCAAGAAGTACACCAACCGCGGCATGGGCTTCCTCGACCTGATCCAGGAAGGCAATCAGGGCCTCATTCGCGGCGCGGAGAAGTTTGAGTACCGCCGGGGCTTCAAGTTCTCCACCTACGCCACGTGGTGGATCCGTCAGGCCATCAACCGCGCTATTGCCGATCAGGCCCGCAACATCCGGATTCCGGTGCACATGGTCGAGACCATCAACAAGCTGGGCCGCACCACCCGGCAGCTGCAGATGGAACTCAGCCGTGAGCCCAGCCATGAAGAAACAGCTGAAGCGATGGGTCCGGGGTGGGATGAAGCGAAGGTCGAGGAAGTCCTGCGCGTGACCAGGGACACCATCAGTCTGGCCACACCGGTGGGGGATGAAGGGGATTCGTCGATCGCGGACTTCCTGCCGGACGACCGGCGTGAATCGCCGCTGAGTCGGGTGAGTGACGTGCTGATGGGTGAGGCGCTGGACCGGGCGCTGGCGAAGCTGGAACCCAGAGAAGCACTGGTGCTCCGCTTGCGCAAGGGGCTCGAAGACGGCCGGGAGCACACCCTGGAGGAGGTGGGCAAGCAGTTCGGGGTGACCCGCGAGCGAATCCGGCAGATCGAGACCAAGGCCCTTCGGAAAATCAAGTACCAGCAGAGCCGGCGCGGGGACCTGCGGGAGTACCTGGAGGATTGAAGCCAAAGAGTCTGGTGTCGGGGCTGCACGCCGGGTACCACATCGTCCCTGAACCGGGACCCATCCCTCACGGACAGAATCGCAGACGAGCGAACTCACGCGTGCTGAAGGTCAAAGTAGGCGCATGCTTCGGCCGCACGGTCACACCCTGGTCAAGCCACACCACGGGGGTCGCGGATGACCATCCTTCCCCGACAGGAAGATGCACCCGGCTCACTCTCCACCACGGCCAGCCGGACCATCGCAGTTCAGTACGGCAGATTCAGCTGATTTAGGGGGTGTTGGGTGATTGTGGTAGGAGGGCCCCATGAACCTGCAGGCACTGCTGGATGTCGAGGCACTGGCCTTTGCGAGCCTGCTAAGGCTGCGCATTCAGTGGGTCCCGCCTTTTCTCGTCTCACGGCGCAGAGCATGGTTGAATAGCAGGATGTTGCAGGGCGTGAGGATCGTTGAAGCTTCGTCGCTGGCATGGGTGGCCAGGCGAATTCTGAGAGGGTCACAGATGGCCATGGTGGTCGGTCACACGGTGCATTTGAGTGGTGTGACCAGAGCGCAGTTTCTGAGCGACGCCGCCTGGGTGGCGCATGAGATGGCGCACGTACTTCAGTTTCAGCGGTATGGCACCGTGCGCTTCCTGCTGCTGTACCTCCTGGAAAGCGCCCGGCGCGGCTACCATCACAACCGGTTCGAAGTGCAGGCCCGGGAGGCCGCACAGACCCTGCTCGCGCCGCCGGTCAGATGAGACGGCCAGTCCGGGCGGACTCTACCGCCGCTTCCACCAGGGCCGTTTCGGTGACGCAACCACACTCGCACGCTGGGCGCACACGACGATCCACCTGGTTTTTCAGCCGCGGTACAAGCAGCGCTGGTAGTTCCCCGCCCGGCGTCCACCCGGCTCAAACGCCAGCAGAATCATTGGCCCCTGCCCAGCCACGTTGCGGTACTCACTGCGCGCCACTTTGCCAGCCCACTCACCGCTTTTCCATGTTAGGGCGCGGGTGGCTTCGTTATAGCTGAACACCCCGCTTTTCTTTGTTCCAGTGAGGTAGCGGTAGTTCCCGCCCGCCGTCACGACAAACGACCCCATGTAGCTGTTCTCGTACATCGGGTGGTAGCACTGGTAGGTGCCTGACTTCGGCCCACCGCGGGTGACGCCAGGCTGAAACAGCGTGACCCGGCCCGCGTCCACCCACTCGTCATTCGCGGTGTTGTCCTCGTAACGCACCAGGACGCCGTCCGGCCGCGTCCGGATTACCGTGGCCTCCGATGAGATCGAGCCCCGCTGCACGTCCACCAGGGTGCCCACCTTGAGGCTGCTGACGGCGGGCACCGGGGACGGCGCCGGAACGGGGCGGGCGGGGGCAGGCTGCGCTGGAGGCCGAGGAACCGCCGCAGCGGGAGTCGCTGCTCTGGCCACCTCGCGCAGGTGCTCGTAGCGCACCCAGTTCAGAATGCCCGAACTGCTCCACCTGACTTGATACATGTCCCCGAGTTGCTCGGTAATGGTCGCGCCACTCCACAGGGTGCCGTGCCAGAGGGCCTCGACCACGTCACCCACCCGGTAGGGTGCACCAGCGACCGCTGGTCCGGGCTGGGCCGGACGCAGCAGGGAAGAATCCACAAACTCTTCCGGCCACGCTGTGTTGTCGTACTGAACGATCACGCCGACAGAAGCGATTCTCACGACGGTGGCCCGAACCCAGGCTGAGCCGCGCTGCACCAGCACCGGATCGCCCGGCTCAAACGGTGCGCGGGGAGCAGACCTGGCCGCAGAGGAAGCTGGAACCCTGGCCACTGGCGCAGGCTGAACCGAGGTAGAGGTTTTCAGTCCGCACCAGCCCAGGACCAGGCTGTCTGCATCGCCGTACATCACCCCGACATATCGGTTGGTTTTGTCGGTCAGCAGAAAAGACAACGAATAGCTTTCGTCGTCCTCATCCTCGTTCAGTGTCTTGAAAGTGATGCCGCGCGTGTTGAGTTGGGAGGCGAGGTGATCGCTGATTTCCTCGGCGCGGTCCGCGTCATCCCACACCAGGTACTCGCTGGTCTCGCAACCGCTGTTCTGGTCCTTGGCCAGTCCATTGAGGACATGGCCGAATTCACGGGTGGCTGCAGCATCCGTGACGCGAACGGCCCCCGGGGCGAGCGGCAGGCGAAGCAGCGTTGAGGTGGTGACGGGGCCCAGCTGAGCAGAGGCCGTACCGGCAAACAGCATCATCGTGGTGAGCACTCGTTTCATCGGGGACCGTCCTTCGGGTTGAGGTGCCGGCAGTGTACGAATCGCTGACTTACGGTTGCCTCACACGAAGCGACCTCCAGCCACCTGACTTCAGGGAGACGCGACCGGCGTGGAACTCATCCCAGCGGGTACAGGAGGTCCGCACTACAGGCTGCGCGTTGATGGTGAGTCCGTAGCAATACGGTATATACTCCCTGGTATATACGGAGGTGAAGTATGACCCGCGCCAAAGTCTTCAAAAGCGGCAACTCCCAGGCCGTCCGGTTGCCTTTGAACATGCGCCTTGACGCCACCGAGGTCGACATCATCCGCCATGGCAACACCCTCATCCTGCGCCCTATCGCACCCGTCGCCGGCCTGGAAGGCGCCTTCGACGCCCTGACCTACATCCAAGTCGCCTTCCTCCCGAACCTCCGTGACCAGGGCGGGTCACAAGACCGAGAAGCCCTTTGACCCTCGGCTACCTGCTCGACACCAACATCTGCATCTACATCATCAAGAACCGCCCACCCACCGTGCGCGACCGCTTCGCCCGCCTGCAACCCGGACAGCTCGGCCTGAGTGCTGTCACCGAAGCTGAACTGCTGCACGGTGGGCACATAAGCCAACGCGTGAACCACAACCTCGCCGCCATCAGTGATTTCGTCTCCCGGCTGGTGGTCGTACCGTTCGACTCACGCGTCACCGACACGTACGGCCACGTCCGGGCGATCTTGGAGCAGCAGGGGCAGCCGATCGGCCCGCTGGACTTTCAAATCGTCGCCACTGCCCTCGCGCATGACCTGGTGCTGGTCACGAACAACGTCCGGGAGTTCCAACGTGTGCCAGCCCTGAGGGTAGAGGATTGGAGCCAGGCATGATGTCGAGCTTCATCTCCACTCTGCTCGGGATGCTCCTGACCTGGACCGGCGTCACGAACGCTGGCGGCTCGGGCCGACCGCTGTTCCCGGCTGAGACCATACGACCTCAACAGGTTGGTCCTTACCCACTGCAGTTCACAATCGACGCCCGGCGCCAGGGCGCGAACATCATCTTTACGACCACGTTCAAGCATGTGGGCGCCAAACGCCTCAAACTGACCTTGGGCCCTACCCCGGACAGCAACGTCCTGGTGTACGACAATCAAGGTGGGCCCGTCTGGTCATGCCTGGATTCCATCCTGCTGATGAGTCAGCGCTTCGTACTGGACCCGGGCTCAGCACCTGACACTTCGGGAAACTGATGTACCAGCGGCTGGGAATGGCGTGTTCAGGAGCTGAAGGTAGATCCGGAACGCCTCGCCTCCCCACCGGACCGCCTGGCTGAGTTCCAGCCAGCCCGTTCGCACCAGACTCGTCACCGGGCGCCCCCGGTTGTCGCTCCTCGTTGGCTCCTCGTGTCTCTTTGCTGCCCCGACCCGCGCCATCCACGCCAACGCGATACACAGCAATCCGAAGAGTCTAGAGATCCGGTCTGCCGCCGTCATGTGGGTGGCCTCCAAGTTCAGGCCTCGCGACTTCAAGGCCGAGAATGCGGATTCAATGGCCCACCGGAGACGATAGGTACGAAGGACGTCCAGGACGGGCAAATCCGAGGCGACGATGACCCTGTCCCCCGCGGGGGACAGGGTCATGACGACCTGCATCCACGAGCCATACACCCAGGTCCGCTCGAAGAGCGTGCGCACTTCACCTGGTTGCAGCGTCGTGAACAGGTCCCGGGCCAAGTCATCGTCGATGCGGGTGTTCTCCCGGATGCGCAAGCACTGCCGAATCCGCTTATATCTGAGGAAACCGCACCACTCCTGTCCGATGAACTCCCGGTCTGCGATCAGAACCGCCCAGCGTCTCGCGGGCAGAATCCTCAGCAGTCGGGCCACCAGGAGAATCCTGGCTGCGGTACTGCTGCCCTCCCTGATGTGGCAACACCGTCCAAACCAGCGGGATCACAGCGCCCCCGAGGATCGCACCCAGCACCAGGATGTTGAGCGGCGTGTGGCCGTAGTGCCAGGTCGTGCGGTCCATGATCAGGGTCAGTCTGCCCTCAGGAAGCAGGGGAAGCAGCACGTCTGTGACGTCCTGCGAGGTGAGGTGCGCATCGTGAAACACCCGAGCCACCGTGCGAGTTTTCGATTCGAGGGTGGCTTCTCGAGGCAGATGAAGCGCGATCTTGCGGTGTAGCGTGGACTCGGCTTGAAGCAGCGCGAGGAGCACTTCGGCCAGTCTGCGGAGCGCGTCCAGACGACGATGTGGGAGGCAGCTTTTCAGGTGGGCGGCCAGCGTGTCAGCATGGAGCAGGGCGGTATCAATGCTCGTCACAGACTCTGATACCGCCCTTTGTCATGCCGCACAGCGTTCAGGACGCCATTCGCCGCAAAGTGTCAGCTGCTGAGGTGGGTTACCAAGCGGAGGAATCCAAAGAGTTGTCCTGTTTCAAAAGACGAATGCAACCACTCTGTCTGCCACATGGCCCATTTGCGAGCGTCCTGAGTTGCATACCAGGACCGCGCACAGAACCAGGTTCCTGTGGGCTTGAGTTCAGGTTGAATGGGCCGAAGACCCCTGATGGAGATCACCAGCCTCTCTATCTACAGTTTGTCCGATAAGCTTTGTTATTATCATCCAAAATATGGAGAGCAGGGGAGAGGGCGAGCAAGCATCAACTAAGGGGGCCTCCTACACCCTCGACCTCCGCCGAGGCCACCTCCTTGACCAGGCCTCCACCTGGACCAGCCTCCACGAATCTGAACTCCGCCGCCGCGCCACCGAAGCTGCTCGGGATAAAAACGTTGAAGTTCTGTGGGACCTCACCGTCGCCTACCTGACCACGCTCACCCAGGCCGGCATCACGATCAGTCCGCACACCCTGCGGTCGTACCGCACCGGTGTCCGGCAATTCCTGACTCACGCTGAAGACCGGGCCTGGAACCTGCTGAGACCGAGACGCAACGACGCCGCCTTCTGGGTGAGCAGCCTGTCGGTCAACCGGGATGGTGCCGGCCCCAAAGCAGCCGCGACCGTCCGCTCCCGGGTGGCAGCGGCCAACGCCCTGTATGCGGCCCTGCGCTGGGCGGAAGCCACCACCGCCCATCCATTCGAGGATGTGCCACAGCCCCGGGACCGGACCGACGCGATCACCCGGAGGCCACCGCACCGGGAGACGGTCGTACACCGGGCGCTGGCGGCCGCGGAACGGGAACAACGAACGGACCTTCGCGTCCTGATCCTGCTGACCGCTCATGCTGGCCTGCGCATCGAAGAAGCTCTGACCCTGACCTGGACTCAGGTGGACACTGCCAACCATCGCCTGACGGTCCACGGCAAAGGCGGCAAACGGCGGATCGTTGGCATCTCCGGCACGCTTCTCGAAGCTCTGAAGGCGCATGCTGGTCAGGGTCGGGACGGACGCCTATTTACCTTCGCGTACCGGTCCGGGGCGGCCTATCATCTGCGGCGTCTGATGGAACAGGAAGGTCTCCCCTGGAGTGGGTTTCACCCCTTCCGGAAATACAACGGGACCTTGTTATATCGTCGGACGCGGGATTTTGTACGTGTGGCTCATCATTTGGGTCATGCCAACGTCAATACAACACGGGCGTATGTCGATGTCCCGGCCGATGATCTGGCAGCGGAACTTGCCGATCTCTGAGTGCGCTGTGACCTAGGGTACGAGCCCCGCAACCCACGCAACGTTCCCCTGCCCCTCAATTCGACGTGGAACCAGTCCCGCGCACGTCGGTTCGCGGCACCAGTACCAGCGTCACGACCAGCGTCCGGCCGTTGCGCAGCACGCTCAGCGTAATGGCCTCGCCCGCCTGGTAGCGCCTAACAGCGAACTGAAGCTCCAAGAAGTTGTTTATTCGCTGGCCATTCACGGCAATTACCAGATCACCCGAGATGCGTTTTCCGTGTCGGTCGAAATCCAGAGGTTGCAGGCCGGCCCGCTCGGCAGGGCTTCCCGGCGCCACACGGGTGAAAAAGGCACCCGGCGTCGTGCCCAGGTCAAGCTCATATTCGTCGCTGAACTCACCAAACTCTTCCGGTGGGAGCGCTGCCGCGTAGTCCAGGTGGGAATCGAGATGAAGACCGGTCGTGGGCGCCACCTGCCTCAATCCCCCACGAAGGCCGGCCATCCGGGCGCCCGTCTGAGTCACCGGCACGGCATACGCCGTAATGCGGCTGCCACGCCCGTCCGCCAGCCGAATGTAACTCACCACGCCCACCACCTCACCCCGCGCATTGATGAGTGGTCCACCACTGTCCCCGGGCAGCACCCGGGCATTGAATTCCAGTGTTCCTGCCGGAAATTCGGCGCGTTCAGCTCCGCGGTCCAGGCCGGTCAACCGGCCCATCTTAGACCCGAGGAACGCCCCGTTGCCATTGCCGATGGTCAGCACTGGCTCTCCCACCCTCGGTGCCGCGGCCGCCAGTGGAATGAACGGGGTGTTTACCGGGACGCCCACGCGGATGAGCGCCACATCGGAATGGTCATCGAAGCCGATGATCTGAAGCGGATAGCGTCGTTTGTCGAGCGTCACGGCACTGAGGTTCTTCTGCCCTTCGATGACATGGAAGGCCGTTAAGGCGTAGCCGTCTCCAATCAGGAATGCCGTGGCAATCCCTTCAGGATTCGTGCAGTCGTCGGGCGGGCAGTCCTCAATCCGTAGGGTCGCGGGACGCAGTTTCTTGAAAAGGGCCGCCAGGGCGTTCTTTTCCTGAACGTTCAGGGGTTCTGGGGCAGCTTGGGCAAGGAGCACCGATGATGTACCCGCATCAATGGGGTTGGTCCGGGCGTCGACCGTCCCGGCCATCTGCAGCGTGGCCGTGAGGACCGCGCCTCGGCAGGCGGCCGTCCACTTGCTGTTCATAGTTCAGTGTGCGCAACTGTACCAACCGGGGGTGTGCCGGGCGTTGGGCTTTCCTTTCTTCTATGGCACCTGGCGTTCCCGGCGGGCGTTGTGCGCGACCTCGTACAGGGCAGCATACTGACGTATGGACCTTGCGCCCGGCCCCGCGTCGTCATCCGCCACTCTGCCGACCTCCTCGCGGCGAGGAAGGCGGCGGCGCAAGGGTAGGCAGCTTGGCCTCCTCGCGTTATTCATTCCCATCTTCGTGCTGAGCCTGGTGTTCTCGCGCGGTGAGCCCCTGCCGGGGATGGCAGTCGTGTCGCTGCTGGCCTTGGCCATGGGCTTACGGTTCGGAAACGCCCGCACGGGCGCGAACTTGCGAGCCGTCTTCGCGCGTCCCGAGACGGCAGGCGTGGTGTCGCTGCTGATTCCCGCCATGGCGGTCAGCGGGGTCTTCGGCGGTCCGTTGCTGATGCTCGCTGTGCTGGCGTTGGCCTTCGCCGGGCTGCTTCTGGCCGCCTTCCGGGGAGGTGCTCTGGTGCAGGAAGTCACGCAGACGCCCCTGACTCCTTCTGTTCAGGTCACGCCCGCTGCCCTGCCTGCTCAGGCAAGTGCCGAGATGCTGCCCTCCCT
>NZ_BMPP01000030.1:16063-20877 GCF_014647655.1 Deinococcus malanensis | reverse complement strand
GGCGTTCGAAGGTACGGGGATCCTGCCGCAGCAGGTACAGGAAGCCCAGCGGTTCGCCGTCGCGGCGGCGCAGCACCGCGGCGGCGTAAAAGCCTGTCCGGAAGTCGCCCATCGCATCGGCGAGCGGCTCGAAGCGCGGATCATCAGTGGTGTCGGTCAACACCAGCATGTCAGCCGTCATCAGGGCCGCGAGAGGCGGCACGGGCAGGCTGAGCGGCCAGCTATGGGAGGCCAGGATGGTGTGCTGCACGTCGGTGACGATGACCAGGTCGGCGCCCAGGCGGTCACCGATCAGGCGGCACAGGCTGGTCAGGACCGGGTGGGGCAGCGGCGTGATGACTTCGGTGTCGGGCATGACGTCCTTTGGCCTCGAGAAGACAGCGCTGGTGGCGACAGGAGTGAGGCGATACAGGACATCTGAGGTACCTGGAATGCACGAGGTACCTCATTCTACCCAGCAGGCAACTGAGGACTGTGCGCCGGAATGCGGGTTGAAGCCTGTAGCCTGGACGCGTGCCAGCGATATGATGAAGCGGCCAAGCTCAGGCGGAGAACCCGCACCCAGCTTATGGACTGTCCGGGTACAGTCGGGGTATGAACCCAGGCCAGTTTTGACCCTGCGCGACAAGCGCCAGCGCACCTTCAAGTTCTCAGCCAGCACCGAAACGCAACTCGCGCAGATGTGTCACGCGACGGGCAGCGGCGCGACGGCGGTGGTGGAGCAGGCGGTAGCGCGACTGTACCGGGATTTGTTCGGCCAGGGGGCTCTGTTCGTTTTTGCCAATCCCAAGCTGGCTCCTCATGAGAGCCTGGAGCGGGACTGCCCACCAGAAAGTTAAGGGAAACATGGCGGCAGGAAGTCCCGCATGACCACTGGTGCAGCGGAACTACCCGGTCCGTGGCGGGCTCGTGGCGATCAATCATGGCCTGGGGGTCACCAGCCTGTACTTTCACCAGCGGCGCGTGCTGATGAAAGTGGGACAGCCTGTAAATCGTGGTCAGCAGGTCGGCAAAGTGGGCTCTGAAGGGGTGAGCAACGCGCCACATCTGCACCTGGAGCTGCGGGTGCGGGGAGAGGCGACCCGCCCAGCACAATGGATGAACCGGGTCTAACCTTGGTAGCAGGAACGGTACACGGGGTCCCACGCACTCTCTCAGTTGCACTGCGCTGCTGGTCTGGTCCTGCCGGTGCTCTGTCTCGCCCTTTGCGGTGCCAAGTCCAGGCTCGCTGACCGTTCATCGGAGCGCGACAGCGGAGTCAGCTTCAGCCTGTGGTCAGGGAAGGGCGGGCAGCGTCAGGACGTGCAATGCGCGGTCCTGCGCACTGAGATACATCAGGCGCGTGCCGCCAGGGGCCACCTGCCAGTTATCCCCTGCTGAATGACAGTGTCTCCGTCGTCTGGCCTGTGGTGACGTCCACGCGAAGCGCATGGCTTCGGCGGCACGGGGTCGTCAGCCTGACATGCGGTGTCGCTGGCACAGTAACAGGCCGGACGAGGGTGCGCTGGTCGCAGCACGAGGATGGCAGAGCGGTGCGCACCTCGGTCTAAGCGTAAGGAGCAGAGACGACGTCTTCTGCTTAGTCACCCAGCGCGCCTCTTCCCAGCCGTCGAGCCGGGATCCACGTCGGCCATCTTGTTCAGTCCAAGATTGATCGTATCGGCGGGTGAGGTGAGTGGTAAGCTGAAGAGCACACGATGCTCGTTCTCCAGTTCCTCGGCCCGCCCGAATGCCGGGTGGGGGACTGCCCCGTTACCTTCAAAACGCGGAAGGCGCAGGCCCTGGTCACTTACCTGGCTCTCGAACCAGCCCGGCAGTCCCGGGAGAAACTGGCCGCCCTGTTCTGGCCCGACGCGGGACCGGAAGCGGGCCGGGCCAGCCTGCGGGGCACCCTCGTCTACGCCCGCGAGGCCCTGGGTCCCTTCCGGCACCGCCTGGAAGCCGACCGGACCACGGTTTACCTGGTGACCGAACCAGACGAATGTGACGTGACGGCACTGGAACGTGTGGCGAAGGCGGCGCGTTCCCTGTCCCCTGCTGAGGTCTTGCCTGAGCTCCAAGGAGCAGCGTCCCTGTGGCGCGGCGATCTGCTCGACGGGTTCACCCTCGGGGACGGCAGCGGCTTCGACGCCTGGCTGGAGGAACGCCGCGAGGTGACGCGTTCGGCGATGAATATCGTGTTCGACCGGCTCTCCGCAGCTCAACTGGAGCGTGACGCGGACCGGGCGGCAGAGACGGCCCAGCGCTGGGTGGCTGTGGACCGTCTGAACGAGGCCGCCTGGCGACGTCTCGTTCAGGCCCGGCTGACGTCCGGGCAGCGGGCACTCGCGCGGGACGCCCTCGACACCTGCCGGCGGGTCTTGCAGGACGAGGTGAACTGCACGCTCGCTCCTGAGACGCTGGCCCTTGAACCGCAATTGCTGGCCTTCACTCCCCAGAGACGACCTGAAGTGGTGCCAGACCTTCCCAGGCTGCTGCGCGAGGCACCATTCGTCGGGCGTCACGCGGAATTTGCGCGACTGGCTGCGTCTTACCAGAGCGCCGCGGATGGCCGTCCGGGCATCGCTCTGATCGTCGGCGAGCCTGGCATTGGGAAGACCCGGCTGGCCGGGGAATTCCTGGAGTGGACCCGGGAACGTGGAGGTGAAGTGCTGCGCGGCCGGGCCTTCGAGGCGGGCGGGTCGCCCTACGGCCCGCTCATCGACGCCGTGCGTCGCCCGCTGGCCGCGCACCCCCAGCCCGAGGCGCTGCTCTCGCGGCACGACCTCGCCCAGCTTGCGCGGTTGCTGCCCGAATTGGAGGAGCTCACGGAACTGCCGTCGCCCTCAGCGGGGGAAGACTCCCAAGGCCGCCCCCTGGCCGCCCTGACGCAGCTCGTGCTCGCGCTTGCCCGGGGCGTAGCGACCAGGCGCGAGCCTCTCGTGCTGCTCGTGGATGACGTCCAGTGGGCCGACGCGGGCACGCTGGAGGCCCTGCGGTACCTCGCAGGACGGGCGGCGGAGCAGGATGCTCCTGTTCTGCTGCTGCTCACGGCAAGGGTCGAGGCCCTGACGCCCGGGTCGGCGCTGGCCGGGTGGGCGGCGAATCTCGGCCGGGAGCTGCCCATCACGCGGTACACCCTCGGGCTGCTGGAGCAGCCGGAGACGCTGGGGCTGTTGAAGGGACTCGCGGGAGTGACCGCGAACGACGCCCTCGAAGGCTTGGCCGCGCGCCTCTTCGTGGAGACGGGCGGTCAACCGCTCTACATCTCGGAGACGCTGCGCGGACTGGCGGAGCAGGGGGCGCTCACGCTCGGCTACAGCGGCATCGTGGTGAATGACGCGAGACTCGCTGCTGGTCTGGAGCACGGCGGTGAGGGAGTGCGGGCGGTCATCGGCGAGAGGCTGGGTCGGCTCTCAGCACCTGCCCTCGCGCTTGCCCAGGCGGGCGCGATTCTGGGTCAGGGCTTGGAGCTCTGCCACCTGCGGGCAGTCGCTGACCTGGGCGAGGACACCGCGCTGCAAGGCTACGAGGAACTGCTCCGGGCAGGGCTGCTCCGCGAGGCGGAGGGCAGGCAGGAGGCCTTCCTCTCACACGACCGGGTGCGGGAGACCCTGCGGGACGGGTTGAGTGGCCCCCGGCGCATGCTGCTTCACCAACGCGCGCTGGAGGCACTCAAGGCAGGCGACGCGTCCCCCGAGGTGCTGGCCCATCACGCGCTTGGGGCTGGGCTGACGGGCGAGGCGGCCAGGCAAGTTCAGCAGGCCGGCCACGAGGCCATGAAGATCGGCGCGTACCAGTCGGCGGCGGCAGCATTCGAACATGCGCTCGAGCTCACCCCGGCCCGGCCCGAGTTCGCCGCAGAGCGCCGCGAAGTTCTCCTCCTCATTCAGAACGCGCTGTATTTCCGTGACAGCCATCACCTCGCTGCCGTCGTCCACCGCTGGCAGGTGGCCGCCGAGACCGCACGGGCAGCCGGACTGGCCAGCGAGACGGCCTTCGCCCTGGGGGAACTTGCGGCCTCACTGGCCCGTCAGGGTCGTCACCATGAAGCCAGGGACATGGCGGAGAGTGCCCTCGACGCCGCACGCGCGGCCGGCCACCCCAGGATGGCCGCCTACAGCATGTACATCCTTGGTGACCTGGCAGTACAGCGGCGTGACTGGGCCGCTGCGGAACGCCTGCTGGAGGACGCCCGGATCGGGGCCAGCCAGGCAGATGATGAGTTCCTCGCCCTGGACGCACGCGTGCAACTCGCCGCAGTGCAGGCCTTTGGACATGACGACCCGGAAGGCGGCCGGAAACTGGAGGAGGAGGTCCTCCGGCAGCGGGTTCAGCTGGGCAAACCCCAGCCAGTCATGGTTTCACTTGCGGGCTTGTCCTACGCGTGTCTGCGGCTGGGAGACTATGAGGCCGCCAGGCGGCACGTTGACGAATGGGCGGTCTGGGCGGAGCGGAGCGGGTTGGGCCGTGTCGCGGCGAACGTCCTGGGAATGCGTGCTTATATTGCGGCGGAGCAGGACGACGTGCTCGGAGCCCTGAGGGCAGGCGAGGCGGCCCTGGCTGCGTTCGAGCAGGCGAACGCCGTCCTGCCGTTTTCCTGGGGCGGCTTGGCCTGGTGCTACGCGCGCCTGGGCCGGACCCAGGACGCCTGGCAGGCCCTCGAGAAAGGCCAGGCCCTGAACGAGAAGGACGAGGACCTCTACCACCAGGCGGCGGCCGCCTGGGTGCTGGGCGACGCGGCACTCGCGCTGGGAGACCTGGGGCGCGCCGAGCAGTTCTACCGGCAGTCCCTGAGTGGGAACTCGGCCGCCTGGATTCTGGTTGGCCTGCGG
>NZ_BMPP01000030.1:14504-15867 GCF_014647655.1 Deinococcus malanensis | reverse complement strand
GGCCGGGCTGCGCCTCTGGAACCCCTGCTCGCTAAACTGCGGCAGCCGGGGCAACCGTCCCAGGATTCTCAGTCGGCGGGTTCCGCCGCCGTGTAGAACGGCACCTCGAACACGGGTCGGAAGCCCAGGCGCTCCAGGTTGCGGCGACTGGGATTGTCCTGCCCGGCCTCCACGTCCACCAGGAAGTGCTCACATCCCTGGGCGAGGCCCTCCTGGAGGCGCCGCAGAATCAGTGCGCTCTGTCCACCCTGGCCCTGATTTTCCGGCCGGGTGGCGGCCGTGTGCAGCAGGGCGGCGCTCCCACCCACCGTGAGGAAGCCAGCGCTGCTCACCCCAGTCTCCCCAGGCACGAAGTAGCCCATCCAGCCCAGGTCAGAGAGGCCGAGTCGCGCCAGTTCCGTCATCTCACTCGGCAGGCCGAACTGTCCCGTGATGAACATCGCGACGTCTAGCACGTTGTATGGCCCCACCATCTTCACCTCCGGGAGGGCGCGTGTGAAGGAGGCCAGCGCCTGACGGGCCGCGGAGGCCGGGGCGTACAGGGTCACCTCCCGGAACACCTCGCGCAGACCGCGCGCCTCCAGCATGATCCTCAGGTCCATCGGACGGGTGCGGGGGTCGAGAGGCAGCCCCCAGGCAGGCGGTCTCGACTGTTCCACCGCTCCCAGCAGCGCGTCCAGATCCGCCTCGGTGACTGGGGACGTGACGCCAAAGCCTTGGACGAGGTTGAACGCGGGATGAGGGAGTGACCGCACCAGGGCCAGCACTCCCGCCCCGAAGTCCACCTGTTCGATCCCCAGGCGCGTCCGCGCGTCGGGCGGCAGGGAAGCGTACCCGTCCACGAACTGAGCGTAGAGGTCAGCGCGCATCGCGGCGAGCACCTCCTGAGGCAGTGCTTCGGACCACTCCACCTGCATGTCCCGGGCTCGCCAGGCTTCACCCCCGGAGAGCCCGGTCATGCCGGGCCTCCCAGGTGGATGGGCGCGGAAAACTGCACTTCCCAGCCCAGGCGTGAGTACACCGGAAACCCCTGTTCGGTCGCCCCCAGCATCGCCGAGGCATACCCTGCCTCCCGCGCCGCTAGGAGCGGCCCGGTGGTCATGGCCGCCCCGATCCCGCGCCCACGCGCCCGTTCCAGGATGCTCACACACCACACGCCCGCAATCTCCTCGCCGTGAATGTTCAGGGCGGTGCCCACCGGCTCGCCATGCAGCAGGCCCAGATACAGGTGGGCGCGCGAGTTAGGGTCGAGCACCGGACCCCGGGCCAGCGCGGTCAGCTTCTGCGCCGTTTCCTGGTTGAAGTGAAACCCCTCGGCGGCCACGCTCACCCAGGCGCGCAAGTCCTCCTCGGTCGTCACCCG
>NZ_BMPP01000030.1:1587-14494 GCF_014647655.1 Deinococcus malanensis | reverse complement strand
ACCCGCGCGTCTGCCAGTTTCAGGTGGGCGAGGTCGAGGGTCATGACGGGAAGGTCAGCCACCCTGGGCAGGCCCCGCGCCGTGAGTGCCGCGCTCTGGTCAGCAGCCGCGGGGGAAACCAACCACAGGAAGGGCACGTTCCAGGCCCGCAGTCGTGCCAGCGTGGCCGTCAGACGCTCTAGCGCGTTCGGGCCGGTGTACCCGCCGTACACGAGGTTCAGGTCCGGCGCCGGGGCGAAACTCACAGCGAGCAGGAGGGCGTCGTCATGCTCCACGACCACTTCCGGGTCACGGAACAGGTGTTCGGGAAAGTCGCGGAACGCGCGCTCAATGGTGGCGGTGTCAGGCCGGGACGGGCGGGTGAGGGTGCGGGTCATGGTTCCTCCTTGGGTTCTGAATGTCTGAATTCAGCGTAGGAAGGCTGCGTAACAACAGCGCAAGAGGGACCGCAAGACGCCCTTGACGGGGTGTTCCGCTGAGCCTGCCCGCTTGCACCGAAAGAACTCAGCGTGCTGTTCTGTCGCACCCAGGCGATAGTGGAAAGAGTGAGGTGAAGCGTCGGGAAGATCCGTCTGCCTGACCTGACGCGTGAGGGTTGGCGTCCCATGTCCAGCCGAAATGGCTCAAGGGCTCAGCCGCCGAAGCTGACGGTGCTGGTATCACTGGGCCAAACATTGTTTGGCGAGGGTGGCGGCGCAGCCACATTCGTCGTCAGGGTGGCTGAGCACGGCCAGGAGGTTCATAGGAGGACTGTACCGTGAGGGGTGAATCCACGCTACGCACGTCAGGGGTGTCAAGGGCACTCCAGGCGGACGGCTGTGAGCTGACCCCACTCCTCCTCTCCCCTCACCAGCACACGCCCAGGCAGAGTGCCAGGAGGATCAGCGAACTCGCCTCACACCAGCCTGTGCGCACGCTGGCCCTGCCTTTGCATGTTCCTGGGCTGGCACTCAGTGCCAGCCCGCCGGTATCCGGGAAATCCAGTTTCCTCTCCCCTGCTGCTCAGGTCACAGTGGAAAGGAAAGACGCTGTGGGGGCGCGGATCAACAGGGAATGCGCGTCCTAAGAACAAACTCTAAAGCTCGTGTGCCTACCTACAGCAGCACCGTCCTCACAGCCTGCTGCCCCCGGACAAGGCGCAGCACCATCCCTGCCAGAGCCGTGTCCTGAAACGACACTCCAGTCGAGTCGAACACCGTGATCTGGTCGTCAGACTGACGACCAGGCCGCAACGCCGCGCAGACTTCCCCCAGTTCCGCATAGATGTCATTTGGGTTCAGCAGGCCCAATGCGACAGGCTGTTGCAGTTCGCCCATGGCGAGACTTTGGGCCTGCCGGTCCACCACCACCGTGGCGGCTGCCAGCAGGGCCGGGTCGAGTTCGTGCTTGCCCGGCGCGTCGGACCCCATGGCGTTGACGTGCGTGCCCGGGGCAATCCAGTCGCGCAAGACGATCGGCACCTCAGCCGGTGTTACCGTCACCACCAGGTCCGCACCGTCGCAGGCCGCCTGACCGTCACGCACTGCACGCAGGGTTACTCCAGGCAGCCTCACCGTCTGAGCAAAATGCTCCGCCCGTTCGTGCGAGCGTGACCAGACCCGCACTTCCTGCACGGGCCGCACCTGCCTCAGGGCTTCAAGCTGCGCGCGGGCCTGACCGCCGGTCCCGAATAAGGCCACTACCGAGGCGTCCGCCCGCGCGAGGTGCCGCGCGGCCACTGCTCCTGCTGCGGCCGTCCGGTACTCGGTGATGGCGTTCGCGGCCAGCAGCGCCGACGGTTGTCCGGTGCGTGGATCGCCCAGGAGCATGGCCGCGCTGTGGGTGGGCAGGTGACGCGCCGCATTCCCAGGAAAGTAAGAGCCCATTTTGAGACCGAACACCTCCAGGGCGTCCTCACCTTCCCCAAGTTGCAGGTGGCTCGTCTTGATGCTGTACCGGCCCCCATTCAGGCTGTGCCCGACGACCGGCAGGACAGTCACTCCGCCCCGCGCATCTGCGGCGAAGGCCGCGTCAATCAGGTCGATCACGTCCGGCCAGGTCAGGAGGGCGCGGATGGTCGCGTCATCCAGCACCGTGAGTTGCAAGGGTTTGTGCGCCATCACGCATCCCCACCGGTGAGCAGATCCACCAGCAAACTGGGATCGAGGTTGCCGCCACTCAGGATGGCCACCAGCGGGCCGGTCGCGCTGAGCTCCCCCCGGTGGTACAGGGCCGCGGCGATGGTCACGGCACCACTGGGCTCGGTCACCAGACGGGTACGCAGGGTGGCGTCGCGTGCAGCGCGGCGCAGTTCGCCCTCACTGACGGTGATGATGTCATCGACGAAGGCTTTCACGTGGGCCCAGTTCAGCTCACCGAGCTGTTGCACCCGCAACCCGTCGGCCAGCGTCTGCCCGACCTGCTCGGCGGCGTACGTGACGAGCTGTCCGCTGCGCAAACTGTCACGGGCATCGGCGGCAGCTTCCGGTTCGACGCCAATGACACGGATCTCGGGCCGCTGCTGCTTGAGGGCAGCGGCGACTCCGGAGATCAGCCCGCCGCCGCTGACAGGGACCAGCACGGTGCCGACGTCAGGAAGGTCCTCGAGGATTTCGAGACCCACGGTGCCCGCGCCGGCGATGATGCGGGCGTCATCGTAGGGGGGAATCGGCGTCAGGCCGCGCTCAGCCGCTAGCGCTTCTGCTTTGCGCGTGCGGTCTTCGCTGGCCGGGCCGACGATGACGACGTCAGCCCCGAACGCGCGGGTCATGGCCAGCTTCATCTGCGGGGCGTTGTCGGGCATGACGATCACCGCAGGAATTCCGAGTTGCTGGGCGGCGTAAGCGACCGCCTGGGCGTGATTGCCGCTGGAATGCGCCACGACACCGCGCGCACACTCCTCTGGGGTGAGAGACAACATGGCGTTGAACGCGCCGCGCAGCTTGAAGGCTCCGGTGGGTTGCAGGCTTTCGGGTTTCAGCCAGAAGTCCTCAAGGGGGAAGGGCACCAGAGGGGTGCGGACGACGTGGGGGCGGATCCGGGTGTGCGCCGTGCGGATGGTGTCAAGCGTAACCAGTGAAGTCGTGTCATTGGGCATGGAAACCTCGAAAGGAGGAAACAGAATGATGGCAGGCTGTGGTCAGGTCAGGAGCCAGCTGAAGGGAGCGGGCACCCCGGGCACGCGGACGTCAGCAGTGGTTCACAAGCGGGAAAAAGCTCCTACTGTGTGCATTTACGTGTTAGGGACAGCAAGCTGAGGACACCAGCACGTGAGGAGAGTCTGGACGACCTGGGTGTATTCGTCGAGCCTGACAGGCTTGGTGACGTACGCGTTCGCGCCCGCCTGAAGGCTCTCCTGGACCTCCGCTTCGAAGGTCGAACCGCTGAACACCACGACCGGCAGGTGACACCAGCGGGCGCGCACATGGGCCAGCACCTCGGGGGCACGCATGCGGGGCATGTGGCCGTCGAGCAGCACAAGTTGCGGGGTAGGCGCGTTCTGGTATGGTTCATGCCGGTCGAGTAACGCCAGAGCGTCGGGCCCGTCGGGAACCACGTGCAGGTGCAGGTCGCAATCAGCGTGTTCGAGGGCGACCTTCATCAGCAGGACGTCGGCCTCGTCATCTTCGACCATCAGGACGTGAAACTCCATTCCAGGTCAGCGTAAACCGTTCCAGCTTGATCTGGCCAGAAGCGTTTCCTTACGGATGGTCCTCGTGACCGGCTGCGGAACCCTTCGCGGGCCCACCCCCGTCTTCGGACCCTGGTGATCAGCTGACCGCCCCGCTCACTGCCCGTCTTCCACAGCGGCGCGTCCCATCAATGAAGCTTCAGGGAGTACTCCCGCATGCCGCAGACCATCCTCATGATCGAAGACGACCCGGACATCGCCCAGATCATCGCGTCTGAGCTAAGGGATATGCGCCCATGACAAGGAAAACTCCTCTTCAGAGGTCACACCGTTCCCCTGCACGCCGGTGCGGTTTGTGGCGTTCCAGCTGGGAAGGATCACCGCGCACCTCGTCACGATTGACGAAGGTACCTACCGGACATTCCGCATCACGCAGGAAAGTTCGATTCGTCAGGCGCAGTGTGGGTCGGAAGCGGACCTCACCCGCGTCCAAGGAAGTCACGCCGCATCGACCGACGTCACCGGCACGTCTGGGCCCTGAGCGATCCTGCTGTCCTGCGAAAGACTGCCCGCCCGGTGCGGCTTGAGTCCGGCGGTGTTCGAAATGCACACTTACCCTTACACTCCAGAGGATCAGGCTCCCGTTTTGCTGGAAAGGTGATGGCCTGACGCCTTCTGATCATTGAAGACTTTACGTGCACCCCGGAGGTCGGATGGAGCCGGAAGTGAAGGTGGGGGACATGGTGCTGCGGCTGGATCGCCAGGAGCTGCGGGTGGCGCTGACGCCCCGGGAATTCGATCTGCTGTCGGTGCTTGCTCAGGAACCGGGGAAACTTTTTCAGCGGGAGTAACTGATAGCTCACGCTTGGCAGGGGAACCTTCCGGAGGGCGGATGGTCATGGACGCGCACATGTCGAACCTGCGGAGCAAACTGCGGGACATGAATGGATCCGGGATGATGCGTACGGTGCGCGGGTACGGTACACCCTCCGGGACTGACAGCGGTCAATTCACCAACCAGCGCATGTTTTTGAGGATGTTTCCCTCCGTGTGAACGGTCCTCCTTCCAAGGCCTCGTGTCTGGTGGCGGACCCGCGGTCATTGAGTGGATGCCAGGGGTTGCTGGTCCTGCGTGAGCGCGCGAAGAAAGCCCTGTACGTGAGGGAGTCCCCCAACCCTGCATCCAGGTCGTCGCTGAAGGCATAGAGAAGCACGGTGAACTGACCCACCTCAGCCCACTTGAGGCCGACTGCGCCCATGGGTATTTTCCTGGCAGGACGGGCCCGGAAGCCTCAGAGATTCCTGCCCAAGCCGCTGGTTTCCAGACTGTACAGGGGTTCAGGACGACTGACACTGTAAGGCAGACGTGAGAAGGCGGTCAATAAAGTTAAGAAGCGATGAACCCTGCCAGGACCAGGAACCTGATGGAAGCGTTATCGCCTGCATGTTTAGGAGCGTCAATGTGAAGAAGCGAACCACCTTTCTCCTCAGTGTCTGTCTGCTGGGCGCTGCTGCGGCGCAGAGCACCAAGGCCGGCACGACTGTGACTAACCAGGCCGCGGCCACCTTCAAGAACACCACAGGCCAGAGTCTCCCAGCAGTCCTGTCGCGCACAGTGACCTCGACTGTCCTGCCCATGCCAGGGTTCGATACGGTGTACCGCGACGGGCGCGACGGGCGCACCATCGGCAACAGTGCCACGGGCCCGTTACCTGCCGGCTACGAGGCCGACGTCAGACCTGGCGGCGAACTGCTGACCCCCTATACCCTAGTCAACTCCGGCAACACGGATCAGGTCGTGACCCTGACCAGCGTGGCGACCGGCAGTCCAAGCACTGGTCATGCCGTGGCCTATTACCTCGACACTGACGGTGACGGCCTGCTGTCGGCGCCGGAACGTGCCGCCGGCCCGGTGACCCGCGTGGCCCTCCGCTGGAATGACCCTGGGACCCCAGCCGACGAGGGCCTGAGTCCAGTTATCCAGGTGCTTCAGGTCCCGGCTATCGCCCCGGCGGGCAGCGTATACGCGGCCAGTCCCGCTGCGACCGGCCAGTTGCTGCGAGACCGGACTCCCGTGACCGTGCAGGAAAATGCCACGCAGCTGGAATTGCAGTTCAGTCGCGCCGTCGTGAAGGTGGACCCTCCCGTCTGCGCTGTCTCGGTTACCCCGGACGGAACCGTCACCGCCCCCGGCCAGATGCACACCGCGCTGCCCGGCAGTAGCGGCTTATTTTCATATACCCTGCGCAACGATGGCCAGACAGCGGTGGACGTGCCCGTCCGGGGCACCGTGCTGCCGGGCAGCGCGGCCCTGCCCGATGTCCAGGTCGTGCTTGACAGCAACCGCAACGGACAGGCCGACGCCGGCGAGGGAGCCGTGCACAGCGTGCGGCTCGCAGTCAATCAGACTGCCCACCTGCTGCTGGTGATCGGCCGCGTGCCCGTAGCCGGCGACGTGAACGTCAACCTCACCGCCTCGTGCCCGGACGGCACGCAGGACGGCAACAATGTCGCGCTGCTGCGCGTAGGCTCGCTGGGCCTGACCAAGACGGTAGACCGTCCGGTCGTGGTCATCGGTGACCGCCTGACCTATACCCTGGCCCTCACCAACCGCTTTCCCGGCACGACCCTTCATGACATCAAGGTCACCGATACCCCGCAGGCAGGTCTGTCCTACATCCCGGGCACCAGCAGCCTGAACGGCCAACCGATCGCCGACCCAGTAGCCCAGAATGGGGCCCTGATCTGGACGGTGCCCAGTCTGGCCGACGGGACGAGCGCCACCATCGCATACGCCATGCGGGTTTCACCTGTGGCTGGCACCGAGGTGCGCAACACCGTGACCGCGCAGGGCCGCACGGTCAGTGGCGCTTCGGCCGCCTTCGCCTCAGCCCAGGCGGCGGCCACCGCCAAGGTTCAGGGCCCCCTGAACTTCGCGCCGGTGGGCGACATTGTCGGGCGCGTCTTTATCGACACCAACGGCAACCGCATGTTCGACGCAGGCGTCGACACAGCTGTCCCCCTCGCCCGCATTCTGCTCGCCGGAGGGCGCGAGGTGCGTACTGACGCACAGGGCCGCTATAGCTTCACCAATGTCGCGATGGGCACCCACGCCCTGCGCCTCGACCCCGCCAGCGTGCCCTTCCGCCCCCTGCCCACCCCGGACGACGGTGGCCTCAGCGGCACCCGCACGGTTCAGGTGCGCGGCCTGAGCACCGTGGACTTCCCCCTGGGCGCCCCGGTCAGCCTGGTCAGCGCCACGCGCCAGATCAGCGTGACCCTCGAGAGTGTCACCCTGGACAAGACCGTGACGCTCGAGAGTGGCTCCTACCTCGTGCAGGTGAAGGCACGCAACACTGGCCCCGCTGGTGGGGCCAGCATCACCGACCCGCTGCCCCCCGGCGCCCTCCTGAGCGCGGGCAGCAACACCTGGACCGGCATGCTGCCTCCCGGGGACACCACCTTCAGTTACCGCTTCACCTGGACAGGCAATCCTGGCGACGTAACGACCATTCCCAGCCTCACCTGGAGGAAGTGAACGTGAAGCCCCCTATTCCAGCAAGCGTCCTGACGCTTCTGACGCTGCTCCTCTCCGCTGGCCAGGTGGCCGCCGCGCAGGAAACGCTGACTCCGCCCACAGCAGTGCCAGCCACCGTCGCGCCCCACAAAGAACTGCGCAGTCAGGTCAGTCTGACCCTCAGCATGCCCGCTGGCGCGCAGTCTCTGCTCGTCGTCCAGGCCTTGCCACCAGGCACGTCCTACCAGGGTGGCAGCAGCCGCTGGAACGGCCGGCCGCTGCCCGAGCCGGCCTCTACACCCCGCGGTCTGGTCTGGCAGGTGCCCGTTGAGCGCGCGCCCAGCGGCGTCCTGACCTTCACGCTCTCGCACGCCGGCGCCTTACCAGCCCTCGGGACGCCGGCTGTTGCCGCCGGATACGCTTCGGGCCTCCTGTTACCAGTGAGCGGCACACCGGACCTGGCCCAATTGGGGTCTCTGAGTGTTGCTGTACCGGCTGAAAACGCGTCGAGCATCCGCCTGCCGCTTGACGGGAGTGACGTGCAGGTGCGTGACGCTGTGAACGTCACGGTCACCGACGCGGGCCCAGAGGCGCAGGCGCTGATGGTCAACGGTGCCCCGGTGCCAGCGACGCTGGTGGGCGAAGAGGCCACCCTGACCGGCGGTGGCACCTTGCGCACCTATATCGGGGTGCCGCTCCGGCCCGGAGCCAACCTGCTCCAGCATGGCACCGACCAGATCACGGTGTACCGTGTCGGCCCTACCGAGGCCCTGGAACTCAGCCCGCTGGCCCTCATCGCGGACGGCCGCACCCCACTGAGGGTTCAGGTCCGCGCCGTGGACGCCAGCGGCCGCACCACCAACCTTAGTACAGTGACGGTCGCCAGTGACCGGACGCCCACCAGCCCGGACGCGGTTCCTGGGCAGACCGGCCATCAATTGAGGCTCGAGGGCGGCCTGGGCGTGCTGGAGTTTGCGCCACAGAGCCGTGCGGGTGAAGTGATCCTGACCGTATCCCAGGGAGAGCTGCTGCGCACCGCGACCTTCCCAGTGACCACTGAACGAACCACCGTGGGCGTTGGGGTCCTCAGCGCGACGCTGGGCCTGGACGGCAGCCTGAGCGCGGACGACCTCTCCTGGCAGGCCCGCGCGAGCCTGGAAACCGAGGTGGGGGGTGGGCACCTGAAGGTCACGGCTGATAAAGACGGCTTGCCAACAGATCTGGACACCCTCAAGCGCTTCACTATCGCCGGTGACGCCAGCGTAACCAGCGTGCCATTGCAGGGCAGCGATCCCGTGGCCTTCCGTTACGAGCACCCGGCTTTTGGAGTGCAGTACCGCCACGGCCCGCTGCCTGTCGACGTTCTGCCATTCGGTGCCCAGATCACGGCCCTGAGCGCGTCGACCCGCAGCAACCCGCAGGTCTCCGGTTTCGTGGCCCTGGTGCCCACCGACCTGATCACCGGCGAGCGCGTGACGCCCGACGGCACCCGCCTGCTGCGCCTGGCGCGCGGCCAGATCAGCCCGGGAAGTGAAACCCTGACCTGGGTGACCCTGGACCGCGTGACCGGCGAGGAACGCTCGCGTACCGTACTGGTCCGCAATGCCGATTACCAGCTGGATCTCAACAGCGGCCTCGTCACCCTGACACGTCCCCTATCACGTTATGACCTTGACCTTGGCGAGCAGTACGTAGAAGCCAGTTACCGCCTCAGCCAGCCGCTTGGCCAGCGCGACCTGGCCTTTGGCGTGCAGACGAAGTATCAGACCAGTCACGTCCTGTTGGGCGCGGCTGTGGTCCACCTCGACAATCAGACGACCGTCGGCGCTCGCGCGGCCTATGACGACGGGCAGCTGCACGTGGATGCCCTGCTGGCGTCCTCCGACGGTCTGCTGGCCCAGGGCTCCTTCGGGGCCCGCTTCGGCCAGACGGCCGCCTCAGCCAGCGTGCGCTACCAGGACATCGCCTACGCGGGGCTGGGCAAAGGGACGCCAGGGCTGAGCGCTGCCGCCAGCGTGACCACAGAACTCACTGAGCGGCTGGATGCCCAGGTGACGGCCCAGTACCGCCACGAGACCAGCAAGGCCGGCACTGTTGTCACTCACCAGGGCCAGGCGGACGGGCAACTGGTCTATCAGCTTGACCCCTTCCAGGTTGGTGCCGGACTGCGCTACAGCTTTGGAGATCAGCAGGGGCTGAGTGCGGTGGGTCGCGTGGGTTACCGACGCGAGCCTCTGAGCGTGGACCTCTCGCATGCCCAACCACTGAGCGGTAACGTCGCCCCGGAAAGTAGCCTGGGAGTACGCTACCGCCTGAGCGGTGAGACCACCTTCGGCGTGACCAGCCGGTACACCTGGGGTGTTGGTGGCGCCACTGTTTTGAGCGTAGACAGCCGCGTCAACGGCGTGGATTACACCGCCGCCTACGAACTGCCGACCGCCAGTGGCGGCGGGAACCTCGCCCGCTTCGGGGTCAGCACCACCCTCCCCCTGAATGACACCACCTCGCTGGGCCTGTACGGCAGCGCTCAGACCAACGCCACCACTCGAACCCACCAGGCCGCCGCCGGCGCCAATCTCCGGTACAAGACCGAGCGGCTCAGCGCCACGCTCGGCACGGACGTGGTGTACAACCCCGCCGGTTTTGGGGTGGTCGTGCGCGGCGGGGCGGCAGGCAGTGTCAGCAACGACCTGACCCTCAGTGCTGACGGACTGGCCGAATTCGGAGCAGGGAAGGCCGGTTTGCGCCTCGCGGCCGGGTACGCCTACCGCAGCCGCAACATTGACAGCCTGGGAACCGTGCGCTACGTGGACGGCACTCTGGCTGGCGGCCAGCCGGAACTGAGCAGCAGCCTCGCAGCGATCTACCACCAGCCGCGCTTCGCCGTGCGGGCCGGGATGGATAGCCGGACGCTTCTGAATGACGCCGGCAGCTTTACCGTGCAGGGCAGTCTGAGCGGCACCTATTACGTGACTGATCGCGTTGGTCTGGGGGCTTGGGGACACATCCTCTCGCATCCCTCCACCGGGACCACTGTGACCGGCTTTGGTCTGGAAGGCAGCTACCGTGTGCTGCCCGGCACCTGGCTGACGGCCGGTTACAACCCGGTGGGCTTTACGGGCATCAGCAACACCTACACCAAGCAGGGTTTGTATCTGCGTCTTGATCTGACCCTCGACGACTCCCTGGGAGGGAACAAGTGAGGGACCTGAACCCGCGCCGCAATGGCGCCCGCTCCCGTCCGGGGACTACAGGCGAGCGCCGCGCCCAATGGACGCCCCGCACCGCGCTGCTGTCCGCCCTGCTGCTCTGTGCGGCTGGCACCGGTCGGGCTGCCACCACCGATTTCACCAGTAAGACCCCCTGGACCACCGTGCTGATCGGCGCCCAGTACGACAGCGCCAACGATCGTCAGGCCAATGGTGGCCCCGATCTGCTGGGGACTGCCACCCACGGCCTGCTGTACACCAACTATGACAACAAGGGCACGGCCTCGGAAGCCGACGACACCATCGCCTACCGTGTGCGGATTGACGGCACCAGCACCAGCTTTGCAGATGTCGTGTATGTCGGGATCGACGCCAATGCCGATGGCCGGATGGACGCCTTTATCGGGGTGGACAATCAGGGCAACCCCAGCGGCCTGCGGCTGTGGGACACCGGCACGGGCGCCAACACCTCACCAAACACCACCTCCATCATTCCCCATACGCTCTTCACCGAGACGGCCAGCAATTACTTCTACGGTCCGGTATCGGCCACCAACGACCCCCACTGGACCACCAACAACATCGACGGGGACAGCGATACCGACTACTTCCTGAATTTCAGCTTCAACTTTGCCGACCTCCAGAACTTCTTCCTCACAGTCCGCAGCATCAACATCACGTCGGAAACAGCTCTGCGCTACGCGGTGTCTACCTCCACCCAGAACAACGCCATCAACTCCGACATCGGCGGGATCAACGACAAGTCACTCGGACGCGCTGCTGGTGACGTTACGTGGGCGAGCATCCTGTCGCCAGCCGTCTCCCCTAATGGCATCTCCGTCTCCAGCGTGAGCACCGGGACAGCTTCGGAAGGAACACCGATCGTGCATCAGATCGCCCTGGCTGGGCAGAACGGGTTGGCCAACACCAACCTGACCGTCACTCTGACCGGCAGCGGGGCCACCATCGGCACCGATACGTCCGGCGCTGAATACAGCCTGGACGGGGGGACAACGTGGGTGACGGCGAGCGGCCCTGGCCCCTCCTATACCATCACCCTACCGGCGGGTGCCACCATCCCCAGCAACACCGTGCAGTTTCGGATCCATACGGTCAAGGACAATCTGTACAGCGAAGGCAGCGAAACCTACACCATTACCGCAAGCACGCCGTCCACCACCACTGTGCCCAGCCCCAGTGCCACCGGCACGATCAACGACTTCGTGCCGACCGTGTCAAGTGTGAGCAGCCCCAGCGGCACCGAGGGCACCTTCCTCACGCATGCCGTGACGCTCAGCGGCGCGGCGACCACCGGACCGACGACCGTCGACCTGACCCTCGCGGGGGTTACCGCGACGATCGGCAGCGACACCGGCACCATGGAGTACAGCACCAACGGCGGCACGACCTGGACGGCCATTACGCCAGGCACGAACGGCATGTTCAATGTGGCTGTTCCGGCCAACATGACGACCTTTCAGGTGCGGGTTGCCACCGTGGGCGATGGTGCTCCTGAAGGTACGGAAACCTACCGCCTGACGGCCACCGTGGGCAGTGGCCCGGGCGCGTCCGGCACCGGCACCATCAACGACCCCGGTGTCTCCCCGACCGTGACCATCACGGCGCCGGACAACACGAATGACACGACGCCGACGATTACCGGCACGACGGATGCGCCTGTAGGTAGCACGGTGACTGTCACGATGACGCAGGGTACGCGGACCATCACCTTGACCACCACCGTGCAGGCGGGCGGCACCTACAGCGTCACGGTGCCCAGAACGGACGCCCTGGTGGACGGTGCCTACACAGCCACCGCGTCAGTGACGACGGCCGGGAATACTGGCACGGCGACTGACCCTGGCAGCGTGGACGCGACTGCACCGATCATCACGGTGAGTGCGCCTGATAATACGAACGACACGACGCCGACGATTACCGGGACGACCGATGCGTCTGTAGGCAGCACGGTGACTGTCACGATCACGCAGGGTACGCGGACCATCACCTTGACCACCACCGTGCAGGCGGGCGGCACCTACAGCGTCACGGTGCCGAATACAGACGCCCTGGTGGACGGTCCTTACAGCGTGACCGCGAGCACGACGGACACGGCCGGGAATACTGGCACGGCAACTGACCCAGGCAGCGTGGACGCGACTGCACCGATCATCACGGTGAGTGCCCCTGATAACACGAATGACACGACGCCGACGATCACTGGCACGACGGATGCGCCTGTAGGCAGCACGGTGACTGTCACGATCACGCAGGGTACGCGGACCATCACCTTGACCACCACCGTGCAGGCGGGCGGCACCTACAGCGTCACGGTGCCCAGCACGGACGCCCTGGTGGACGGTGCCTACACAGCCACCGCGTCAGTGACGACGGCCGGGAATACTGGCACGGCGACTGACCCTGGCAGCGTGGACGCGACTGCACCGATCATCACGGTGAGTGCGCCTGATAATACGAACGACACGACGCCGACGATTACCGGGACGACCGATGCGTCTGTAGGCAGCACGGTGACTGTCACGATCACGCAGGGTACGCGGACCATCACCC
>NZ_BMPP01000030.1:0-1577 GCF_014647655.1 Deinococcus malanensis | reverse complement strand
ACGGTGCCGAATACAGACGCCCTGGTGGACGGTCCTTACAGCGTGACCGCGAGCACGACGGACACGGCCGGGAATACTGGCACGGCAACTGACCCAGGCAGCGTCACCATCACTTCGCCTTCTGTGCCTTCGGTGAGCTCGGTCAACTCACCGACTGGGCAGGAAGGCACCTGGCTTATCCATGACATCAGCCTGAGCAGCTCGGTGGCTGTTGGGACCACATTGATCCTGACAGTGAGCAGCGGTACGGCCACCATTGGGACCGATACCGGTGTCCTGGAATACAGCCTTGACAGCGGAGCCACCTGGACTCCCATGAGCAGCGCCACTAACACTTACACCATTTTCCTGCCCGCAGGAACTGTTCTGCCCGGCAACACCGTCAAAGTGCGGGTGCAGGCTCTAACCGACACGATGTATGAAGAGGACGAAACCTATGCCCTGACAGCCAGTACTCAAAGCGGAATGTCTGTTTCAGGCACTGCGACAATTACCAACACCACGGTTCCCACAATCACGGTGAGTGCGCCTGATAATACGAACGACACGACGCCGACGATTACCGGGACGACCGATGCGTCTGTAGGCAGCACGGTGACTGTCACGATCACGCAGGGTACGCGAACCATCACCCTGACCACCACCGTGCAGGCGGGCGGTACTTACAGCGTCACGGTGCCGAATACAGACGCCCTGGTGGACGGACCGTACAACGTCAGTGCTTCTGTCACTGATCTCGCCGGGAATACTGGCACGGCGACTGACCCGGGCAGTGTGAGTGTGGCTGTACCAGACCCTGTACTGCTGGTCGACAAGCTCGTGCGCAATGTTACGGTAAGCAGCGCCTTCGGACCGGCGGCTGATGCCTTGCCTGGTGATGTGCTTCAGTACTGCATCCGCTTCGTGAACTCGGGGGGCGCTGCCTTGGCCTTCCGGTTGACCGACGTTCTGTCGCCCTCAGTTACCAACCTCATTAACTTAACGTATTCTCCTTCGACTGCCCCTTTGGATGGCACCACTTCGAGGCCTGTCAGCAGCGCTCTACCGGCTGGCGTGACCCTCAGCGTGATCAATGGCAGCATTGTTCTGGACTTTGGCAATGCGACTCTGCCCTCAGGGAGTGGTGGCACCATCTGCTTCGAGGTGACACTCCGCTAGTCGCACCCTTATTGGAGCGGCGGGGCCCAATGGGCCTCGCCGCTCCTTGGATGGGGATCCCAGCCCAAAGTGTAGTCGTCTCGCGCTGCACCTGGGCAACTCATCTCTGGCGGTCATGGACCCGCCGGTACTGGTGTTCAGCGGCTCGGAAGTTGAGGCAGATGTACCGAAGTGCCTTGTGTGGGGTGTCTGCAATGTGGCGTAAATGTAAGAATGTATACTTTCCTCACCTCGCCCAGTATTCCTTCCTCTTCCCTGCTTGGGCAGCAGCCAAAGCTGGAAGCAGTCCCGTCTACCCTTTTATTGATCACGGCGTAGATTTGCATCCATAAGGTGTTGCGGGAGGTCAACATACCGAACACGTTGCCACGCACCAGTCAGCTTCTCCTTCAATGCCACCAAGGTGCGGGCGCAAAAAT